>JAILMV010000006.1 GCA_024692185.1 Bacteroidales bacterium
ATGATTGCCATAGGTTCCGGAGGCTTTTTCGGGAAGGGATTTACCAACGGAACGCAGAATACCGGCGGCTTCGTGCCGGAGCAGAGCACGGACTTCATCTTCTGCACGGTGGGAGAGGAGTGGGGCTTCTTCGGCTGCCTGGTGGTGCTGGTGCTTTATGGAGTGCTGATTACCCGGATTTTACGTGATGCGGAGAGCTCCAGGGAGGCGTTTACGCGGATTTACGGCTACTGCGTGGCCGCGTGCCTATTCATGCATCTGTTCATCAACATTGGTATGACTATCGGGCTGATGCCGGTAATCGGCATCCCCTTGCCCCTGCTGAGCTACGGAGGCTCGTCGCTTTGGGCCTTCACGCTGATGATTTTCATCTTCATTGCGCTCAGCCGGCAGGAGAAGAAATATTTTTAGTTCTCTGCGCTTTTTTATATATTGCAGGCGGACCGATAATTCTTAACGCAATGAAAACCAAACTGATAGACAAACTGAGCGATATCAGCCGCATTCATCGTCGCGCGGCATTTACCGACGTTCTGAAACATACCGCACCCAAGCCTTCCGCGTTTTTGAACTTGGCGGCAGAGCGTTATTCCTGCCGAGGTTTCGATGCCCGGCCGGTGCCTGAGGAGATGGTTGAATCGATACTGGAGGCTGCCCGTCTGGCGCCTACGGCAGTGAACAGGCAGCCGGTGCATGTATGGGTGGCCCGTTCTGCCGAGGCATTGGAGAAATTGGGCACCGCCACTCCTTACATCTACGGAGCAGGCCTGGTGTTCGTGGTGGGTTGCAAGCCCGCCGATGCCTGGGTGCGCAAATACGACGGCAAGAACGGCGCAGAGGTCGATGCAGCGATAGTTGGCACGCACATAATGATGGAAGCTGCAGATCTCGGCCTTGGCAGCGTCTGGGTCGGTTCGTTCGATCCCGCTGCGCTGGCCTCGGCCTTCCCTGAGCTTGCAGATTGGGATGTAGTGGCGCTTTTCCCTGTGGGATGGCCCGCCGCAGAACCCTCTTCCAACCATGCTTCCCGCAAGTCTTTGGAAGAGTTTGCCAGCGAGCTGTAATCGAGATTATTCTTTGGTCCAGACAACGGTTTCTCCGATTCCTAATACGGAGCCGCGGACCTTCAGTATCTTAGGGCTGTCGAAACTTAAGGTGGCGCTTACCTTGATGCCGCGCACCGGATCATAGATCTTGGCTCCGTCCCAGCGCTTCTTTGCGTTGTTGTATTTAAGGCCGGAGATGAGCACGACTTTGTCGAGGGGAACGTTCCGGAGGCTCTTGTCGGGATTCTTGATATCGGTCATTATCTTACCATTGGCATCGCGTGTCTCGGACACCCAGCAAATGGAGGCCTTGTAGCTTCCGTCCGGGCTCTTTACGATCTGGACCTTATATGCTTCCTGGTCGTAGCCGGCTTTGTAGATTCCGAGGATGTTGTCGGCTTTATCGTTCTGCGCGAGGAGCGAAATGGCTGCGAATACGGCCACCAGGGTAAGAATTATCTTTTTCATAACACAAATATAAAAAGAAAATGGTTAAATTTGCGCCGTCCGGCCGCCCTCCGGCCAGACGCAAAGCCTTGGTGGTGGAATGGTAGACACGAGGGACTTAAAATCCCTTGGCCCGAAAAGGCCGTGCGGGTTCGATTCCCGCCCGAGGCACAACAAGACTTTGTAAGCTATTGATTTTTCAATCATCTTACAGAGTCTTTGTTTTTTCCACGATGATTATGACAGAAATTCATCTATCTTTGTGGTGAATAATAGTGCAATCATGAATAAATTGTGTATTCTATGGCTTTGTTGCGTCTCCCTGCTCTGGGGATGTGACAAACATAAAGGTGAAGAAGAGGACTGTTATACCGGTCCGCCTTTAATCCAGGTACAACTCTTTGATTCCAAGTACTATGCGATAGACGAGAGAGTCATTTCCGTGTCCTTTTCCGGCGAAGGGCAGGAGATAGCATGGGCGGAGGATGATGCCGCTCTTCAGTCCAGGATCCGGCACGGAAAATGGAATGCGGAGGTAAAGGAATTTACCGTTGATCCCGGACATTTCTCCGGCACCTTCACTGTAGTCACCAGCCGATATACCTACGCCTTTTCCAAGGTATTCGACACCGCACAGAACAAGAAAGTGGAAGTACTCCTCGATTTTGCAGCTCCCGACCAACAGCCCAAACGGAAGGTCGGAGTGCTTGGGGATTCCATTTCCACCTTCAATGGTGCCGTGTGCAACAGCACCTATTCCTGCTTTTATCCCGACGAAGATCCTAATGTCGCTTCGGGCAACAATGAAGCAGTCGACAGTAAAACGAAGACGTACTGGTGGATCCTGGTAAATGACCTGATGAAAAACGGGATCACGGACGCCAATTCTTCGTGGGCCGGGAAAAGGGTTATTCATGAGACGAGCAACGGCCTGTCCGCCGGTCTTGTGGACAGGGTGGGCGATTTCATCGATCCGGACATTATTCTGATTCACGGCGGGACCAACGACAAGAACAAGGGTACGCCGCTGGGCAATTATGACTATGACCTGCCGATTGACGAGTTGGATGAAAGCTGTTTCCGAAGCGCATATATCAAGATGGTGAGACTGCTTCAGGAACGCTACGAGGGGGTTCAGCTCATCCTGATTGTCGGCGACATGCTAACCTCCGATTACGAAAAATCCATTGTGGAAATCGCCGCGCACTACAAAATTCCGTATGTCAATTTCGTCGGAACCCAAATCTCAAAGTGTAAGGGTAGTCATCCCGACTATTCTGGAATGAAGTATATGGCGCAGACTGTTTACGGCAGATGCAAGGACTACCTGCCCTAATTACTTTTTCTCGGTCACTTTTGGTCACCTTGCTGCAAATTCGGTCACTTTCGGTCACCTTTTCCGGGAGTTATTTCACCCCACCGCACAATGACTTAACTCACGGGAAATCAATCCCT
>JAILMV010000011.1 GCA_024692185.1 Bacteroidales bacterium
CCACGCCGTCCACGCCGAAGAAGAGTTTGCTGCAGTGAAGGTTCTTCAGCTGGGATTTCGTTTCCGAGCCGATTACGCAAAGGGAGTTACCATAGAGAAGCCCGCCCAGCTGCATTACCGAAACGCCGGACATGTCGCCCAAGGCCATCGAAACGTTTACTGCAGAAGTCACGATGTTTAGCCTCCCTTTGGGCTTCAGCATCTCGGCCATGACTGCTACCGTGGAGCCGGCGCCCATTATGATGGAGTCGTTGTCCTGGAGCAGGCTTACTGCCTTGACAGCGATCTTCTGTTTCTTCTTCAGGTTTATCAGTCTCTTGGTGTTGAGGCTGATGTCCATCACCTGGGCCGTAGTGGGCAGGGCGCTGCCGTAGGCGCGATAAAGCAAACCTTGGCCTTCGAGGTAGGTGAGGTCTTTGCGGATGGTGGTCTGGGTGACCTTCAGAGCCTCCGCAAGATCGGCTACGCGAACGAAGCCATTCTGGAAAATGTTGTCAAGAATGAATTTGCGTCTTTCGGCTATGCTTGTCATAAGGCTTAGATTTACCAGTTTGCAACAATAGTGTAAGGTACTCCGTTAAGAACTCCGGTGTTGCCGGAATAGCTATAATAATGCCCGAGGCCGGCGGTTTTGTCGATGATGGTTTCCGTTGCGGTGACTGTGCTGGCGCAGCGTACGGTAACATACCACAAACCCTTCTCCAACGGCCCGGTTGTAATAGTCTGATGGTTTCCGGCTTCCTTCGAGGAATAATCCGGATCTTTCTCCGGGAAAGCAAAAGCTCCCTTCTTCAGATAGAGTTCCAGTTCATAATCGCCCTTGCCCTGTAAATCCAGCTTGAGGGATTCGGCATCTCTGCGCAGATAGATTACGAAATGATGGCATTGAAGGTCCCCGATGGCCGTGTACAGCGGTTTCTGGTCGGTCGTTCCCTTTGTCATATATCTTGGTTCTCCACTCTTCAGGACGCCCTTGACTTTGGCGATTCCGCTGCCGTCCTTGGCGTAGCGGAACATGGATGCCGTCATGTTGAGGATGTTCCCGGAAGAAGCGTCTTCGGGGTGAGAGCCGGTGACTACAAGCCTGCCTGATTCGGGGCTTTCTTTATATGCCCAGATGGCAGGTTGTGCGTAAAACCCGGCGGAGGAAGAATTCTTCCCCTTCTGATGGAGGAAGCGTCCCAGTATTTCAGTGCCCTCGGGGGCCATGTTCACGTCCATATATCCGCCGCCATTGTGTCTGACATCGCTGACGAGGGTAGTATAAGAAGGCCCGTAATAATCCTGGAAGATATCGGTCACTATTTCAATTTCGATGCTTGAATTGCCCACTCCAGTACCCTTCATGTTGCCTCCCTTCCAGATATTGAAGTAATTGAGCATCTTTCCGCTGGCATATTTTCCGGCCAGATAGGCGCCTGCGCAGGATCCGACATAAGAACCGCCATTGGTATAAAACCTGTTCACATTAAGCCGCCCGTTAGTGCCAAGACTCGATCCGTGGGGCCCGGAATGGCCGCCAAATGCATAGAATAGCCTGAATCGGGGCTCGCCGTCGGGGTAAAGCAATACGCCGTTGACATCCGCTGAAGTCCCGGAAATAAGATTGTTCTGTATGGTCCGGTCGCTTTCGATGTATCCGTCCGCGACGTCGTTTATAGTGGAAAAGAAATATTCCGCCTCTCCAATTTCTGCCTTTTTAAGGGCATAGGGGAGCCGACCGTTTATTACGACGCCGTTTTCTTTGATCCCCGGATTGAGTTCGCAACCTCCGTCCAGGAAGATGTCCTTGTAGTAGGCCGTGTTGGTGGTCTGGATATCGACCAGCTTTAGTATGCCTTCGTCGTCAAGCTCTTCTAATTCAGCTGAATCATCGTTTATGATTTCGTTTCCTTGCTTTTCGCAAGAATACGAAAAGAATAAAATGCTGGCAGCGAGCAGGCAGAAAATTGGTCTGGTTTTAATCATTTCCGTAAAGATACATATAAAATCATAAAAGAAAAATTTTTCATAAAAATAACAAAACGAAACAAAACGAAACATTTTTAGGCTCAAATGATTTGCAAAACGCAATTATTATGCTATATTTGTGGGTAACAATAACCAATACCAGATGAAGCATTTTTTTATTTGCCTGAGTGTTATCCTATTGGCTGCTTCGTGCTCCAGGGGAGTTACCATGAGTTATTCATCTGCCGACATCTCCACCACAGAGGATGAGCATACCATGCTCGCGGGTTTTGCTGCGCGCAATACCCTCCACGATGGCATTCATCAGCATATTTTCACACACTGCCTGGTGCTGAGCGACAAGGCCGCCAAGATCTGCATCATTTCGAACGATCTTATGGAGGTTTCGCCTGCCCTCGCGGACACCATGCGCAACATGATAGCGGAAAAATCCGGACTGCCTGTCGATAACATCCTTATGCACAATATCCATACGCATTCTGCGCCGCGTTCCGGCGGATGGTGCAACGTGCCCGGAGGCCCTAACCGCAGCTGGAAAGACAGGATGGTCGAGACCGTGGTTTCGAACGCGGTGGCCAACATCCAGGCCGAGGGCAAGCCCTTCCGCATGGAAATCGGTAAAGGACGCACTTCCATCAATGCCAACCGCTGTGAGAAGGAAGGCCCCGCCGACCACGACGTATATGTGGCCCGTTTCCTCCAGAAGGGAAAGCCGGTGGTCTCCATAGTGAACCTGGCTTGCCATCCCGTTTGCATGGGCCCGACCAGTTATCTGCTGTCTTCGGACTATGCAGGGGTGAATGCCCGCTATCTTTCCGAAGCCTGGGGTGGGGAAGTGTTCCAGCTGACCGGCGCGTCCGGCAACATGGATCCTGCCAACGGCCCCAAGAATGTGGATTATGCCGAAGAATGCGGAAAGAGCCTGGCCGATTCGCTGCTCGACATCAGTTTCGAGAAAGTTCCTGCCAAGGGCCTGCTCCGCCTGGTGAACGAATGCGTGGACCTGCCTTATCAGATAGATGAAGTAACTCCCGAGGCCGTAAAACGTCACGCTGATTCGCTAGCGAATTCCGCCAAGACCGTCTTTCCCCGCTTTGCAGACGATGTCCGCGGTTGGGAGAAGGAGATACTCTCCCGCTTCGAGCAGGGCCCCGTGCCTTCCAAGCTCCGCTATCATCTCCACGGAGTGGACCTGGACGGCGTAATCTTCTTCTTCAGCGACGGAGAACCTTTCTGCGAATATCAGATGGAGGCCCGCGCCGCCTTCCCGGACAGGACCATCTTCTTCGCGGGATACACCAACGGACAGAACTCTTATCTCCCTTCCGAACACGCTTACGAGGTGCGCAAGGGCTATGAATACGAGGTGGAGCAGATGCACGTTTACATCAAGGCTCCCTATCCGCTTTCCGACAAGATGCCCGCCGTTTATCGCGAAGCAGTAATCAAGACAATTGAAGATACTATAGCCGAAGAATAGAAGAGGAACCAATGAAAAGACTATCGCTCATAATCATCGGACTTCTTTCCGTGCTTGGCGTGCAGGCTGCGGCCCCGCGCTATGACATCGTTCCTATGCCAAAGAAGTTGGTGGAGGCACCCGGCGAGTTCGTGCTGGGCAGGACTTCCGTCTTGGTTGTGGAAGATGCCGCCTTCGATGAGATAGCGGCCGATTTCAAAGCACAGCTGGGAACCGCCACGGGCTTCTCCCTGAATGGGAAAGGCTCGAGGATAGTTCTCCGGAAGAAAGATGGATTCGGCAAGGAAGCCTACAGGCTCAGCGTTACGCCGGCCGAGGTTCTTGTCGAATCCTCCGATGTTAATGGGGCTTTCTATGGCCTGCAGACCTTGCTGCAGCTCTTCCCCGCAGAGATTTATGGGAAGAGCAAGGCCAAGTCCGTCCGCAGATGGACGGCACCCTGCTGCGTAATCGACGACGAGCCCGAATTCTGGTACAGGGGCCTTCTCTTCGATTGCGGGCGTTTCTTCTTCCCCAAGGAAGAAATAATGAAATTCATCGACCTGATGGCCATGCACAAACAGAACATGTTCCACTGGCATCTTACCGAGGACCAGGGCTGGCGTATCCAGATCGATAAATATCCCCGACTGACCGAGGTCGGTGCCTGGCGCAAGGAAACTGCCTGGCACAGCGGCATCGGTAATGGCGTTCTCCACGGAGGATTCTACACCAAGGAAGATATCCGCGAAGTGGTGGAATATGCCCGCAGGCGCTGCGTCACCATAATCCCGGAGGTAGAAATCCCCGGTCACAGCACAGCCGCCATTGCTGCTTATCCTGAACTTAGCTGTTTCCCCGACCGCAAATACGAGGTCGAAACCAAATGGGGAATCCACAAGAACCTCTATGCACCTACGGCCGCTACCTTCCGTTTCCTGGAAGATGTGTTCAGCGAGCTCTTCGAACTCTTCCCTTCTCCCTATTATCATATAGGAGGGGACGAGGCTCCCAAGGACGTTTATAGGGAGAGTGCCTATTGCCAGGACCTCATGACCGTGCTCGGAATCGACGACGTGGAAGAACTCCAGACCTTCTTCGTGAAGAGGATGGGGGATTTCCTCCGCAAGCATGGTAAGACCGTTATCGGCTGGGACGAAATCCTGGACGGGGGAGCTCTGGAAGATCCCATAGCCATGTCTTATCGCGGGCATGCTCCTGCCGCCAAGGGTATCAAGCGCGGAATACGCGTGATCCTTACTCCCAACCGCTGGTGCTACCTGGACAACAAACAGGAGGACCAGCCGGACAGCGTGGCCCAGGAAATCTTCATGCCTCTCAAGAAGGTTTACAATTACTATCCTTCGGTAGATTCCCTGAAGGCCCTCAGCGACGAATATATAGTAGGATACGAGACTTGCCTCTGGACAGAATACATCCCCGACAACGCCAAGGCCGAATATCAGGCCTTCCCGCGCAATGTGGCGGCTGCCGAGGTAGGCTGGACTTCGCGCGACAACAAGGACTGGGAGTCTTTCCGCGCCCGCATGCCCAAGGTGCTCAAGCGCCTGGAGGCCAAGGAAGTAGCCTACTGCCCCGTATATTACGATGTCATCTTCGATTACGACCGTAATCTCTCCTTCCCCAAGCCGATGAACCTGCAGCTTGACGATCCCTCCGCCGAAGTGCGTTACACCCTCGACGGCAGCGAGCCCGGCATGAAGTCGGCCGTATATGACGGCAAGCCTTTCATGGTGGACAAGGGCAGCGTGATCAAGGCCCGTGGTTTCCGCAAGGGTAAGGCCATTGGAAAGACCGTAACCAAAGAATTTGCAAAATGACGAACCGAATTCCACACATATTTTCAGCGGTTCTGATCCTGCTGGTCGCCTGCTCCCGCCCGGAGCAGGCTCCGCAGGTGATTTCCGTAATCCCTCAGCCTGCTTTCATCCAGCAAAGTGAAGGAGTATTCAGCATCGACCGCAAGACAAGTATCTTCGTCGAGGCCGGAGATTCTTCGGTCATCCGTTCCGTTGCTTTCCTGAACGACAGGTTGCTGAAGGCCGCCGGCTATTCCCTGCCTGTAGTCGCGGATGATCCTCTCAGGCATGCCGGGGAGAAGGGTATTTTCGTGTTGGATGCAGGTTTGAAAGCCGAGGCTTACCATCTGGTGGTGGAGGAAGGAAGGGTAGTTCTGGAGCATGGTGGGGGAGCCGGCGCGTTCTATGGCGTCCAGACGCTGCTGCAGCTGCTTCCCGTCGAAATCTTCTCCGAAAAACGGGTAAGGGGAATCCATTGGGAACTTCCTTGCTGCGATATCGAAGACAGCCCCCGTTTCGCCTATCGCGGAATGCATTTGGACTGCTGCCTGCACTTCTTCAGCATCGACTTCCTCAAGAAATATATCGACGTCATGGCCCTTCACAAGGTGAACCGCTTCCACTGGCACCTCACCGAGGATCAGGGCTGGCGCCTCGAAATCAAGAAATATCCGCTGCTGACCGAAAAGGGCCAGTGGCGCAAAGAAACCGTCATAGGCTCGCTTTCATCCGGTTTCTATGATGGAACTCCCTATGGAGGATACTACAGCCAGGAAGAGGTCAGGGATCTGGTGAAATACGCAGCGGAACGCTATGTGACCATCATCCCGGAAATCGAGCTCCCGGGCCACGCCCTTGCCGCAATCGCCTGCTATCCCGAGCTCAGCTGCGGGCTGGAGGACCACTACGAGACCGCAACCAAGTGGGGTATCTTCAAGCAGGTTTACTGCCCTAAGGAAGAGACCTTCAAGTTCCTGGAAGATGTGTTCGACGAGGTTTTCGAACTCTTCCCCTCCGAACTCGTGCACGTGGGCGGCGACGAGTGCCCCAAGGCCAGCTGGAAGAAGTGCCCGCATTGCCAGGCCCTAATCAAGAAACTAGGCCTGAAGGACGAATTCGAACTCCAGAGCTGGTTCATCCAGAGAATGGAGAAGTACATCAACTCCAAGGGACATCAGATCATAGGCTGGGACGAGATACTCCAGGGAGGCCTTGCTCCCAATGCCAAAGTTATGTCCTGGCTGGGAGAAGAAGGCGGCATCAAGGCTGCACAGCAGCATCACGAGGTGGTGATGGCACCTTATCCCAAGTACTATCTGGACTATTGGCAGGCGGATCCCGACAGCGAACCTCTTGCCATGGGAGGCCCTACCACCCTGCGTACAATGTATGAATATAATCCCGTTCCCGAGGTGCTGAGCGCCGAGGAAAGCAAATATATAATAGGAGTGGAAGGCTGCGTGTGGACTGAATATATGCCGACTCCTGCCCGCGTGGAATATATGGCCTGGCCCCGCATGTGCGCAATCGCCGAGAGCGGCTGGACCAAGGCCGGAAAGGATTGGGGCGCTTTCACACGCAGGTTGGAAACCCATCTCGGCCGTCTTGACCGTATGGATGTGGGTTACTGCAAGGCATTCTATGATCCTTTCATAGAGTTGCACAAGGATACCCAGTACAGCAAGATTGCGACCATCAGCGTGGATGCTCCCGATGCCGAGATACACTATACGCTCGACGGAAGCACTCCCACGGTCCAGTCTCCGATATATACCGGCCCCTTCGTGGTGAACCGTCAGCAGAGGGTTAGCGCGGTGGCAATCCGCAATGGAAAGACTATTGGAAATATCAGATATAAAGATTTTTAACTACTTTTCGGAATAATATGACAGTAAGACTAACTGAGCAACCTTCGCTCTATGACCATTTGGAGCAAAAGTCTGTAGCAGAGCTTCTGCGCGACATCAATGCCGAAGACAAGAAAGTGCCTCTAGCCATAGAGGCCGTACTTCCGGACATAGAAAGGCTGGTTAACGCCATTGAGGCGCAGATCAGGGCAGGAGGTCGTTTTTTCTGGCTCGGCGCCGGTACCGGCGGTAAGCTTGGCGTGCTCGATGTGCTGGAGGTTCCCAACACTTATGGCGTGAACCCGGAGATCTGGCAGGCTGTCCTTGCGGGCGGAAACGAGAACCTGGTCCTGGACCTGGAAGAGGCCGAAGATGATGTCGAGGAAGGATGGGTTACGCTTCGCGACAAGCACCACATCACTCCCAAGGACATAGTCGTAGGCATATCCGCCAGCGGATGTACCCCTTATGTCGAGGCGGCGATGAAGGCTTGCAAAGAGCATGGAATCCCTTGCGGATCCATCTGCAACAATCCGGATTCTCCCATCTCCAAGTATGTGGACTATCCTATCGAAATCATAACCGGTCCCGAATTCATTACGGGCAGTACCCGAATGAAGTCCGGAACTTCGCAGAAGCTCCTCTGCGATATGATAAGTACTACTCTTATGGTACGTCTCGGCCGCGTGGAAGGTAACCGCATGGTCTGCGCCAACCTTATCAACAACAAGGTAATCGACCGTCTTACCCGTACCATGGTGGAACGCAATCCTCAGCTCAGCTACGAGTACTGCGAGAGCGTAATCAAGAAGACAGGAGGACTGAAGAAGGCGGAAGAGTATCTTAGACAGAACGGAACTATTTAACTAACACTATTAGCCAATATGAAAAGAATCAAACAACTGATCTTTGTTTCCTTGATTCTTGTGTTTACTGCCATTAGCGCAAGCGCACAGTCCCACAAGGTCTCGGGAACCGTCTCTTCTACCACCGGAGAGAGTTTGATCGGGGCCGGCGTCCTTATTAAAGGCACTTCTACGGGTGTCGTTACGGAAGCCGACGGATCTTATCAACTCCAGGTGCCTGATGGCGCGACACTTGAATTCTCTTGTATCGGGTATAAGACCGTGGAATACATGCCCGGTCCTAAAACTAGTCTCAACGTAGTCCTCGAGGAAGACTTAAGGATTCTCGAAGAAGCCGTCGTGGTCGGTTATGGCGTACAGAGCAAGGTCACCCTGACCGGATCCGTTACCTCGACTTCCGGCGATGACCTTATGAAGAACTCCTCCGTCAACCTGTCGCAGGGTCTTGCGGGACGTATTTCCGGCGTTATCGTCAGCAACCGTTCCGGTGAGCCTGGTAAGGATGATGCTACTATCCTTATCCGTGGCCGCAGCACCCTCGGAGACAACTCGCCTCTGATCATCATCGATGGCGTACAGGGTCGTGACGAGGATTTCTCCCGTCTTACCGGCGAGGAAATCGAGTCCGTGAACGTGTTGAAAGACGTTTCTGCCAACATCTACGGTGCCCGTGCCGCTAATGGTGTCATCATCGTCACCACGAAGCGCGGTAAATTCAACGAGGCCCCCAATGTTACCTTCACCTATGACCTCGGACTTCAGTCTCCTACCCGTATCGTGAAGATGGCGGATGCCGTTTTGTATGCAAAAGCTTACAACGCAGAACTCGCTATCGGAAATCGCCCGGCCATCTTTACGGATGCGCAGATTGCCGCTTATGCCGACGGCTCAGACCCGGATAACTATCCTAACACTGACTGGTGCGACGAGGTCATCAAGAAAATCTCCGCCCAGCACAAATACGGCGTCAGCATCAATGGCGGCGGTGAGAGGGTAGCATACTTCGTACAGTTCAACGGACAGATGCAGGATGGTATCTATGTCAACAGTTCCACGAACTTCAATCAGTACAATGTCCGCTCCAACATCGACATCAAGGTTACCAAGGACCTGACCTTGGGCTTCGACCTCAATGCCCGTCAGCAGCATAAGGATTATTCCGCATATGGTGCCGGTTCCGACATTTTCTACACTCTCTTGAAGTTGAAACCTACAGGAGCCGCCTATTATTCCAACGGTCTGCTCCGCAGCGGAGATTACAACCCTGCAGCACTCGTGTCCGACCTCTGCGGTTACAACAATACTACAATCAACACCACTTCGGCAACCTTCAAGGCCGATTGGAAGTTGGACTTCATTACCAAGGGCCTGTCCGTCAATGCGAATCTTGCCTACGACCTTATCGGAAAGTTCAACAAGATCTGGCAGACCCCTTGGACCTGCTACTCCTATGACCAGGTTACCGGCAACTACAATGCAACCACTTCCAAGTATTTTGCAACTCCTTCGTTGAGGGAAGCACAGACCAATACTTCCAGGACCTCGTTGAACGTCAACCTCAACTACGACCGCAACTTCGGCGATCATCACGTTCAGGCTCTGGCCGGTTTCGAGCAGTATTTCTATCACATGGATTACATGCAGGTAGGACGTGATTCCTATATGACCGACGCTCTCGACCAGATATTTGCCGGTGACGGTGACAAGAATACCTGGCGTACCCGTGGTTATGCCAGCGAGACAGCCCAGAGGTCCTTCTTCTCCCGTGTCAATTACGACTACAAGAGCAAGTACATGCTGTCCGGGATCCTCCGTTACGATGCTTCCGACAACTTCTCCGCAGAAAACCGTTGGGGCCTGTTCCCCGGCGTATCCTTGGGTTGGCGCGTTTCCGAAGAGCCTTTCATAAAGGATAACTATCCTTGGCTCACCAACCTCAAGGTCCGCGCTTCTTATGGTACCCAGGGTAACGATAAGATCGATCCTTATCAGTATATGACCACCTACGACTTCTCCACTTCCACCATCTACCAGTCGATGTTCGGCGGAAGCGAAGTCAGCTACATCATTCCTGGTGCCATTCCTAACGAGAATGTGACCTGGGAAGTCGCCCATACCTATAACTTTGGTATCGACGGTAGCATAAACAATGGCAAGCTCGGATGGGAGCTCGAAGCTTTCTACACTCACAGAAAGAACATTCTCTGCACGATGAATGCATCCGTTCCTTTCTTCACCGGTATGTCCGGCACCCTTCCCGACATGAACATCGGCGAGGTGGACAATCGCGGTGTCGAACTCCAGCTCTATCACGATAACAGGGTCGGTGACCTTATGTATCACGTGCAGGGCAACATCATGTGGGCCAAGAACAAGATCATCTACATGGATGAAACTCCTTGGGGAGAAGGACACGAATACATGGATCTTACCGGACACCCCATGGGATCTTCTCTGATCTACCAGACGATCGGCATCAACAAAGATGCTTCCGATCTCCAGAAGTACACCCAGATTTCCGGTGCCGGTCTCGGCGATTTCATCTATCAGGATCTCGACGGTGACGACAAGATTACCAACTACGATAGGAAGAGGACCGATCTTACTTCCGTTCCTCAGATCGTGTTCGGTTTGAACTTCACCGCCACTTGGAAGAATTTCGACTTCTCAATGCTCCTCCAGGGCCAGGGTATGGTGCGTTGCTACTATGCTCCTTACAGCGATCCTCTGTCCAACAACGTGAACTGGGATGCTGCTGAAAAGGCTTGGACTTTGGACAATCCTACTTCCGATTATCCTCGCTTAGGTTCTACCGTCAGCAATGGTGGTGTATATAGGGTATCCTTCTATCACCGCAATGCTGCATTCCTCCGTCTGAAGAACATAGAATTGGGTTATACTATCCCTCAGAAGGTCTTCGGCTCCATTGTTCCTATCAAGGGTATTCGCTGCTACATCGCAGGTTACAACCTCTTCACTATCTCCGGGCTCACCGAAATCGACCCTGAGACTGCTGATGGATCAGGAAGTTCCGTCTATCCTCAGATGCGTATCATGAACGCAGGTGTAAAACTTTCCTTCTAGCAAGCACGCTTATGAAAAAGTATTTAGTTATAACATTATCGGCTCTTTTGCTTGTTTCTTGCAATGACGGTTTCCTTGATCGTCAGCCGCTTGACTCCGTGTCCGACGAGGCCGTGTTCAATAATGCCGGCCTGTCCGAAGCTTACGTGAATGCGCTCTATACTTCACTTCCGGATCCTATGCAGGAAGGAAATATCAGCTGCATCACCGACGAAGCCTTTTTCCGCTACGGAGGTTCTTCTACCAGGTATATGGCAGATGGAACGGTAACTCCCAGCAGTGTCGTCTATATCTCTGACGGCGGTACCGCCCACGACAGCCGTACCACCATCCTGAATATCTGGAACAGGGCTTACAATCGTATCCGTAAGATGAATACCTTCCTCAAACGCATGGAAGATTCCGATATAGAAGCTTCGGTAAAAACGCGTCTTACAGGTGAGGTCCACTTCCTCCGCGCTTGGATGTATACCAATCTGATCCAGCGTTACGGCGGTGTGCCTATCATCAAGGACGTGTATGCTCTTGGTGACGATTATACTGTTTCCCGTTCCACTTTCGATGATTGCGTAGCCTTCATCAAAGCGGATCTGGATGCAGCCGAAAGCATGCTTCCTGCCAAGGAAGACGCTGTTCTCGGCCGTGCCAACAAGGACATAGTCCTGGCTCTCCGCAGCCGCCTTACCTTGTTCGTGGCTTCTCCTTTGTTCAATGATCCCGATAATCCTGAGAACAATCTCTTCCACGGTGCTTACAGCGCGAAGAAGTGGCAGGATGCTTTCGATGCCGCCAAGGCTGTAGTCGATAGGGCGGAAGCCGGAGCATACAGGCTTGCCGACACTTATGATGGATATTGGACCGATGTCAACTGCCCCGAGGTTATTTGGGCAAAGTACTACACTACTACCAATGGAAACAAGGCTCAGCTCCTCTATCCTCCGGAGAATGGTGGTATAGGTGGATATGAAAGTATGAATCCCACCGAGAATCTTATCATCGATTACGAAATGACCAATGGTAAGAAATTCTTCGAAGAAGGCTCTGGCTATGATCCGGAACATCCCTGGGACAATCGTGACCCTCGTCTGTACAAGACCATCATCCTGAACTTCAGGCCTTTCCGTGACATTCCTTCCTTCGAGTACTGCCTCTATTATCAGCCCGGCGTCTATACCGTGGATGATACTCCTGCAAACCGCAGCAAATACCCCGGTGCGGATGTCGATGACGCCAATAAGAAACTCCGTCCTTATCCCAATGGATATACCCGTGCGGATTTCGCGGCCGGCAAGGAAACTCCCGATCATACGGCCAAGTCCCAGTATATGTGGGATGCCGTTACCACTACCGGATATGGTGTAAATAAGTGGCACATACCAACATCCCCTATTACCACCCAGGTAAATTACTCGTTGATGTTCCCTTGGTTCCGTCTGGCCGAGTTCTATCTGAACTATGCAGAAGCTGCCTACATGCTGGGCAAGGAGGATATAACCCGCACTTACATCAACAAGATCCGCGACCGTAAGGATGTACTTATGCCTCATGTTACCGAGAGCGGTACCAACCTCTGGGATCGTCTGGTGAACGAGCGCCGCATCGAGTTCGCTCTTGAGAATCAGCGCTTTTTCGATACCCGCCGCTGGAAGATTGCTCCCAAGTATGAGGATACTCCTTGGCTGTCATCCCGTACCATGGTTCTCCAGGCCGGCTCATACAGCAAGAACGAAAAGGGAAGCATTGTTCCGAACGTCACCTCTCAGGATACCCTTTACCGTGTGGCTGTCGGTCTCGACTATCATCCCGTTACCAAGATGTCCTATCACAGGGACAAATACAATCACACCTATTCCAAATCGGAAAGGAGCCTCGTTTTCGAGTATAAATGGCTCGGAAAGACTTACCGTATAGACTATGGCGATTGCCTAACTGGTCTTGCACCTACTGAAAAAGCTTGGGACGACAAGATGTACCTGCAGCCCATCCCTTCCACTGAGATGGAGCGTACCAATGGTCAGCTTGTACAGAATCCCGGTTATTGATTCAATTGAAAATTTTTAAACTACCACTATTTCTAACTATTAATCATTTCTATTATGAAAAAAATCAAGTATCTGCTTTTGGCAGCAATGTGTGGAGCTGTCCTTTTTGCAAGTTGTAAGAAAGACGATGACACTCCCGCAACAAAACCGGTTATCACCATCACAGCTGGTGAAGCCGAGGGTTCCTATGATGTCTTGGTCAAATCCGATTCCGATCTGACCAGCGTAGTTGTTACTACTTCCGCAGGTGAGGAAAACAAGACTGCTGTCGAGGCCACGACGTTCACAAACGCCAGGGAATACACCTACAGCGGCGTGATCGAATATCCTAAGAAGGTCTATCTGGCAGTTGTCAAGGTTACCGCAAGCAATGCCAAGAACCTTTCCAACACCCAGGAACTGACCGTTACCATCCCTGAACCCGCAGTGGATCCCGATGCTAACGTACTCTACAACTTCGCCAAGGAGTTCGTTACCGTTTCCCGCAAGGCTTGGAACGAGAACAAGGCTGCAGGCAAGATCCACCAGCACACTGAGGAAGGTGGCCTTATCGAAGACGAGGTCCACTACATTCCCGATGAGTGGTCAGATCCAACCGACGAAGGCGTTTGGACCAAGTTCACTGTGGCCGGCAAGGTTTACAACACTGCTGACATGATGGAAATCGGTACCCGCGGCCTCCTTATGCTTATGGGTTATGACGCAGCTACCAAGACCGAGAATGGTGGATATGGCAATTACGACAAGCTCGATGCTCCTGCTACCCTCTCCACCGAGATTCCTGCTACCCATGGATATACCTGGGGTACCATGTCTTACAATGAGAGCGGTGTCACCGAGGTCGGTGGTAACGTCCTCGCCAATGGCGGTCCTATCCGTATGGGTGATCAGGCTGCAGGAACTGCTGCAGGAAAGGCTAACGTATGCCGTCTCGACATCCTCGTAAGCTATGCACAGCGCCACCTTATCTGGCCTTTCACCCACAGCATGGTCATGTCCAACATGTGCGGTTACAACAACTCCAGCCAGCGTGCCCAGGTCAACAATGAATTCTTCGGCAACGTCTGCGCAAAACGTTTCTACATGATGTTGGTCGGCTTCTATGAGTATATGCTTGACCACAACCTCATGGAGACCTCCACTATTTCTGCTGACACTCTCTTCGATTGCACCCTCTTCGGAAACGAAAAGTGGGACTAATCATCATTTGACCTTTATTCGACAAACTCCCGGGAGACCGGTTTCTTCCGGGAGTTTTTTTAAAACAAAAAGTAATGAAATCAGTCATGACAATCTTTTATCCGCTGCTTGCTTGTATGGCAATCTTATCCTGTGGCAAGTCAGATCCGGAGACGCCGATAGAGCAGAATGAAGAAGAACCCGTGGTTGAAAGCACGCTCGTTTTCGACGCTGCAGTCCCGCAAACCCTTTCTTTTTCACCGGAAGTCGGCACGATTGACGTGAAGTTCACCTGCTCGGATGTCTGGACTGCCTCGATTGCTCCGGAAGGAGTTGAAGGCAGCTGGGTGAGTGTGTATCCTCATTCCGGAGCTGCCGGTGAGGGGAAGGTTACCGTGACTGTGAAAATCAACGAAACCCTGGAGGCAAATGCAGCCACGCTGGTGTTCAAGTTCAAGGACAAGACAGCGGAATTGCCTATTACCCAGGAAGGCCTCAAGAGACTTCGTTTTACTTATACCGGCGAAGAACTGCTTGCCCCTTTGGCTGCCACCTACGATGAATTTTTAAAAGAGGACTTGATGCCCAAGACCTGGGAGGTCTGCGGAGAGACTCTTACTCAAGGATATTACTATGAAGCGATGTGCCGGCTACTGGCCGACATTGCAAAAGGCGGAGATACGTGGAAAACCACCACGTACAAGCTCGACCGTTGCATCTATTCCGGCTCATCCAGCCAGTATGAAACCTATGCACCGGACCAGATCGACCTGGAAAAGATACTATGGATCAATGACAGGCAATATACATACGCGTCGAACCACAATAAAGTATTCGCCAACTACTGCACGGTAGATAACAGCTATTTCTCGCTTACGCGTTCTACCGTAGTTTCTGCACGTTTCTTGCATGCCTTTTATAAAGAAGGCTCATTCCCCGAGACCGTTTCCTCGTGGCAGTCCGACTTCCTCCGCGACCTCAATTACGACAGCGGAGCCACCACTTCCACCGGAACGGAGAGCTGCAGCTTGAATGACCCGGCGGTAATTGCGGCGCGTGATGCCGCGATCGAAGGCAAGACCACTACCATGGAAAAGGCTATAGCCTTGTTCGAGTATGCCCGCGACCAGTGGGAATGGATGGACTACAATAACACCCGCAAGGGCGCGCTTAAGGTGATTGCCGGCAAAGAAGGCAATTGCTGCGATCTGAGTCACGGTCTCATAGCCATGTCCAGGTCGGCAGGAATACCAGCCCGCTATGTGCATGGCCCCCAGACATATTATCCCAGCGGAAATATCTATGGGCATGTTTGGGCAGAGCTTTATGTAGATGGTAAATGGTACACCTGCGATGCTTCCAACAACGAGTGTACATTCGATACCCCGAAATGGATATTGGAAAAATCCGAAATACGGGGAAAGTATAAAGATCTTCCTTTCTGATAATATGAAAAGAACCCTGACATCGCTAATTGCAATATCCCTGCTCATTTTTGTCCAAGCGTGCAAGAAAGAGCCGGAATACGCCAGCCTCAATCTCGACAAACTCATAATCAATGAAATCTGTCCTGCCTTGAGCGAAGGCGAGAATGGCTGGATAGAGATTATGAACCCGGGGACGGAAGATATCGACGTCTATGGAATGAAAATCCTCGTGACGGACGATTACTATTATCGCAATTGCGCCTATCAGCTGCCGGACATAAGCATCAAGGCCGGAGAGCGATACGTGATTCCCGAAGCCGGCAAAAGCCTGAGTATCGGGATAAAAGCCGACAATCTGGAGGAAGTCTGCCTGAGTTCCGGCGCAGATGAGCTCGTTGCCGTAGTCGATGTAAAGAGCCTGGCAGCATCTGTCGGTAAACCCCAGGCGGGTGGCTCCTGGTCCCTGATTCCCGATGGAAGTGCCGACGCCGAAATGATAGTGAGCGAAAAAGCTACCCCCGGCGAAAAGAACTATAAATTCGTTCCCTATAAGATCAATGGCATAATCATCAATGAAATAAGCCCTGCAGAGGGATGGGTGGAACTTTATCACTCCGGAATAGGGGCCCTTACCCTCTATGAGACTACTTTGGTGCTTACGGACTGGTCCGATGTCGATCACGTGATCTATAGCTTCGAGGAAGGCTCTACAATCAAGAGCCGCGAGTATCTTCCGGTCAATGCCAATCTCGGCGATCTGAAGGCCCTGAAACTGGTCTCGAACGAAGGTATAGTCGTAGATAGTTTCCAACTCTCCGATGTCAAGGATTCCGGTAATCCCATCTCGTCCCAGAGCTATTCCAGGCTCCCCGATATAACAGGAGACTGGTATATTTCAGGAACGCCTACCAAAGGCGCTGCCAATCAGGATTCCACGGAAGATATAAGCGAGCTTGTACTGAACGAGTTTTCTCCTGCATCCGGTTGGGTGGAGATCTGCAATCCTACGGTCAGGATACTCCGTGTGGACAGGGCCAAGCTAGTGGTGGACGACAAAAGCGCAGGAACGCTGAACGGGACTATCAATCCCGGTGGCAGGGTTGTCATGAATGTTACCGCCACCAACGCATCCACCATCAAATTGCTTTCCCCCGATGGCTCTACGGTGGTAGATTCATTCTCCGCTGCGAATGTGGCCGACGGAATGGTTCCGGAAGATGGCGGCAGCTGGTCGAGGATTCCCGACGGTGATTCCTGGTATACCGTAAAGACTGCGTCCAAGAACGAGCAGAACTATGGAATAATCAAGGGCAACAGCGTGGGAATATGGTACAACCAGAGCAACACGCCTTCCCTTTCCAGCAATCTGGACAAGTTCGTGAAGCTTGGAATCGGCCATGTCTTCCTGCACGAGTATGCATTCAAATATTACGAGGATCAGTTGCCTGCCATATTCGAAAAGGCCAGGAAACTGGGCATCAGCATCCATATCTGGATGCAGTGCTTCTGGTGGAACGACAATCAGGGAGTGAACGGATGGAGAAGCCCGGTTATCGATGCCGAAAAGCGATATGACCAGGATATGTTCGACGACATCCTCGGCGAAAACAGGGCCACCAAATATGTCAAGGCCGGTGTGCAGGGCATACATTTCGACTATATACGCTTTGGCGGAACCGCCTACAAACATGATTATCCGGAAGTCGGCGTGACCGGCGTGGGTGCAATCGACGAGTTCTGCCGTCAGGCCTCCGAGAAACTCAAGGCAATCAATCCTGACCTGATACTTTCCGCGGCCCTGATGTCGGAACGAGGGAGCGAGAGGTATTACGGCCAGCATCCCGAATCCATGGGGCAGTATATAGATATCCTGGTTCCTATGATTTATCTGCACAGCAGCGGATATTCCTATGGCACATGCGTGGGCATCGCCAATTATTTTGCCCAGCATGGATCTCCTGCCCTTTGCTGGGCCGGAACCCAGACTTATACAGGAAGTGGCAGCGGCCTGGGCGCTGACGAACTGAAAGCTGACTGCGAGGCCTATATAGGTTCCCAAGCAAGCGGTGTGGTTCTCTTCAGGCATGGCCTGGGAACGCTTCCGAATTTACTGGACCTTAAACTGAATGAGTAAATGAAACGTTTTCTGCTTGCTATCCTGGCATCGCTTGCATTGATAAGCTGCA
>JAILMV010000024.1 GCA_024692185.1 Bacteroidales bacterium
CCTACAGCATCTTCTTGCGGTGGAAGATCCACCAGGCGCAGAAGACGATTCCGGCCATTACGGCGAGGAGCACTACCCAGGCCCAGCGCCAGCTGTCCAGGGGGAGTTTCACGTTCATGCCGTAGAAGCTGGCAACCAGAGTTGCAGGCATCAGGAGGAGGCTGATGAAGGTGAAGGTCTTCATTATGCTGTTCTGGTCGAGGTTGATCAGGCCCAGCACGGTATCCTGCAGATACTCCAGCCTTTCGAAGGTGAAGTTGGTATGGTTGATGAGCGAGCCGATATCCTGCAGAAGCACGTTCAGCTTCGCGTCGTATTTGTCCGGAGTGCGGCCGCTCTTCAGTAGGTTCGTGATCAGGCGCTGCTTATCCACGATGTTCTCGCGGACGAACATTGCATTCTCCTGCAACTGATTGATATCCAGGAGGAAGTCCTCGTTGATATCTTCTTTCTGATTGATGCGCTTACTGAACTGGGAAGTGTCCTTACTCATCAGCTCTATGATATCGGCATCGAGGTCGACGCGCTGGTCCATTATGAAAAGGAAGATGGTCCAGCCGCTTTCGAATTGTGCAGGACGGGCCTGGATGCGGCGCTGCAGCGAGGTGAAAGACCGCAGGGGAATCTCCCTGAGGGTAGTCAGGCAGTCACCCACGAGGGTAAAGGACACCGGGTCGATGGTCATTTCGTCATCGGCCGGCGACAGGAAGTTCGTGTTGGCAAATATTGCTTTCTCGTTTTCGGAGAAACGGGAAGAACTCTCGATCTCCTCGGCCGTAGCGCGGCTCTGGATCTCGGTCCCTAAAAAAGCTTCGGTTGCACGTTTTTCGTCTCCTGTTGGCGACAAGAGATCAATCCAAAGCACCTCATTTTTGCCGATCTTGGCAAAATCCGTTTCGTGCTGGCTTACGTTAATGTCAGCTCCTTGCCTGTAGAAAATGCTGATCATTCCTCTTCCAATTCTGTTCCCGGCGCCCCTGTATGGCGCTGGAAGGGTTAATATTTACGGGTTAGCTGACGTCACGGACAAGTCAGCCTGCAAATGTAGGCAAAAATTTTTTTTTCGCCCACATTTGCAGGCATTTTTTTATATTTGTGAATCATTATGAATGAATACCCTTCCAAGACATTGCAAGAGGCAGTCGAAGCCATAGGCTCGCTCCCGGGAGTAGGTTCCCGCAGCGCACTGCGCCTGGCCCTCCATCTTCTCCGGCAGCCCGCCGAGAACATCCACCATTTCGCAGAAGCCGTGGATGCCCTGGCCGACAAAGTGCATTACTGCAAGAATTGCAATATGATTTCCGACAGCGACACCTGCGGAATCTGCGCCGACGCCCGCCGCGACCACGGCACCATCTGCGTGGTGGAAAGCGTACGTGACGTGATGAGCATCGAGGCCACCGGCCAATATCACGGCGTGTATCACGTGTTGGGAGGAATCATCTCGCCCATCAACGGAATAGGCCCCGGGGACCTCAGCATCGACCGTCTGGTAGAAAGGCTGCAGGAGTCCATTACCCCCGTAGAAGTGATCCTGGCCCTCAGCGGCGACGTGGAAGGGGAGACCACATCCTTCTATATCTACCGGAAGATCGCCGGCATTGCCGGAAAAATTTCCACCCTGGCTCGCGGCCTCGGCTTCGGGGACGACCTCGAATATGCCGACGCCCTTACCCTCGGCCGTTCCATCGTGAACCGCCAGGAGTTCAAGCCCAGGTAGCTTGGCCGAAATGACCATAATCCTTTGATTTTTGCTACAAGTGCAAAGGCCATTTTGCTAATATACTGCGAATTGGATACCTTTGAAAGATTTGATAATTTGCAAAATGAAAAGATTCAGTACCCTGGTTTTATCGATGCTCGTCCTATTGTCGGCATCGGCTTGTTCTTCCTGTAAATCTGATAATGTGGGCGTGCGCGTGAGCAGCCTTGATTCCGCCCTCTGGGAGCAGTCGGAATGGATTTCCGTGGTAGATGCTCCGGTAGTTACGGGCGAAGTGCGCGGCGGCATCAACTATCGCGCGGCGGACGGAGCCAGCTGGTTCGTGGCCGAACCCGTGAACGAGAAAAAGGTCGTATCCGCAAAATGGATGACCGCCGGCCTCGGAGTTTACGAGCTCTATGTCAATGGAAAGGCCATAGGAGAGGAAGTCCTGAAACCGGGCTTCACCCATCCCGAGAAAACCAAGATATCCTACACCTACGATGTTACCGAGGCCTTCAAGACCTCAAAAGGCGCTTGCAATCAGCTTGCAGTCCAGGTGACACCCGGCTGGTGGGCGGACAAGATTGTCACGCCCGCCAATCCCAACGGAATGTTGGGCCACAAGACCGCATTCAGGGGTGTCCTAGAGCTCTCTTTCGAGGATGGCAGCAGCCAGGTATTCGGCACCGATACCGAAAACTGGAAGGCCGGCATAGCAGGGCCTGTCACCCACGCAGCCATCTTTGACGGCGAGGAATACGACGCCCGCATCCTCCCCGGCTACGAAACCCCCGAAAAGCTTTCGGAACCCGAGGTGAACGAGGAATTCAAGGGGGAGATATTCCCCTCTGAAGGCGCTGAAATCTACAAGCGCAGGGACCTTGCCCTCGAACCCGCACAGGCCTATGTCTGGGAGGAGGTCGAGGCTGCTTCGGAAGATGAATTCGGAAAGGTCGTCGTGAAACGCGAGTATGCTGCAGGGAAGACCATATCCCTTAACCCCGGCGAGACTCTGGTGATAGACTTCGGCCAGAACGCGGCCGCAGTGCCTTCCTTCGTGTTCAAGGCCAAGGAGGGAACAGTGCTTACCTGCCTGCCGGGCGAGATTCTCAACGATGGCAACGGTGCCAAGAGCCGCGGAATGGACGGCCCCGGCGGCAGCCTACACCGCACCAACCTGCGTACTCCCGATGATTGCTTCATGGCCATCTACACCTTCGGACCCAAGAAGGGCTATGTGAGCTATGAGCCCAGCTATACCTTCTTCGGCTATCGTTATCTGTCAATCACTGCCACGGATGCAGTCAGCATAAAGAGCGTAGAATCCATCCCCGTCACATCCATTGCCAAGGAGCTGGAAGCCGGAACCATCGAGACCGGGAACGAGCTGGTGAACAAGCTGATCTCCAATACCGTATGGGGCCAGCGCTCCAATTATCTATCGGTTCCTACCGACTGCCCTCAGCGCAATGAGCGCCTCGGCTGGACAGCCGATACCCAGGTGTTCACCGAGACCGGAACCTTCTTCGCCAACACCGACGCCTTCTTCCATAAATGGATGCGGGACATGCGCGACAGCCGCAGCGAGACCGGTGCCTTCCCCGGAGTGGCCCCTACGGCCCAGTACGGCGGCAACATGATGCGCCTCGGCTGGGGAGATGCCGGAATTATCGTTCCCTGGACCGTCTGGAAGCAGTTCGGCGACAAGGCTATCATCGACGAGAACTGGCAGGCCATGGACGATTTCCTCTCGCATATCGCGGAGACCAAATACGACCATGCCACCCTCGCAGAAGAGAACGGCAATTATCAGTGGGCCGACTGGCTCAGCTACGAGCCCCTGGAAAGCCGTGGCGAAGGTGCCTTCTACCGTGACAAGGACGGAAAGCGCAAGCCTCTGGCCGAGACACTGGTTTACTGGAACTACCTCAGTGCCTGCTACTGGGTAATCGATGCCGATATGATGCAGGACATGGCCGCCGCTAGCGGACGCGACGCTTCTCCTTACGAGGCAATGGTCGCCGAGGCTAAAGACCGCGCCAAGAGCTTCCTGAACGCCGACGGCAGCTTCAAGCTCGAAATCCTGAACACCATGCAGACCCCGGCCCTGTTCGCCCTCAAGACCGGCCTGGTGGACGGAGCGGCCAAGGAGGCCACCATCGCCCGCCTGCGTCAGAACTTCGCAGACCACGGAAACTGCCTGCAGACAGGCTTCCTGGGCACATCCATACTGATGGGAACCCTCACCGAAAACGGAATGGAGGACATAGCCTACGAGCTGCTCTTCCAGCGCAAGAATCCCAGCTGGCTGTATTCGATAGATAACGGCGCAACCACTATCTGGGAACGCTGGAACAGCTATACCATCGAGAAAGGAATGGGCCCCAAGAGCATGAACAGCTTCAACCACTATGCCTATGGCTGTGTCTGCGAATGGATTTGGGAGACGGTCGCCGGCATCGCTGCCGACAAAGCCCAGCCCGGATTCAAGCACATCATAATGAACCCCATACCCGACAAGCGCCTGGGCCATCTCAAGGCCGAATACAAGAGTGCCGCCGGCACCATCAAGAGCTCCTGGAAGTATGAGGGAGATGTCTGGACCTGGAACTTTACCATACCCGAAGGTTCCACTGCATCCGTCACCCTGCCGGGCGAGACGAATCCCGTGGAATTCAATTCAGGAAGCTATATGCTGACTAAGGAACTCTAGGCCTGTTCGAGGTACTTTCCATTCTTCTTCCAGTTCCAAAGACCGATGAAACTGGAGATGATGCAGAGCACGAACTGGATTACGAACCAATTGTTGTCGAGGTTCACGTTCATCCAGATGGCGAACACGTCCGCCACGATCCAGATCCACCACTGCTGGATGTAGCTCTTGGTGAGCCACCAGGTACCCACTATGCTGAGGGCGGTGGTGATTGCATCCAGGAAAGGATTCGGGTCGTTCAGATCTTGGAGGAGGAAATAGAGGGCAGGAATGCCCAGGACCACCATCGCGACGCTGATGATGAAAGTCTTTTTGGGAAGCCGGTTCAGGATTATACCTGAGGCGGCTTCGCTGTTTGCATTGGCGGAGTCCTTCTTCCAGTTGTAGATGCCCACGAAGCCCATCACGATGTAATAGACGTTGAGGGCTGCGAAGGCCCAGGTGGCGCTGTTGAAGAAGTTGAGGGCTGCGCAGATGCAGCTGGGGATATAAAGATACCACATCCATTTGCTGTGCATTATCTGGAGCACCAGGTAAAGTACGAATGTGACTGTGGCAACTATCTCTAAAATGTCCGCAATCTGCTGCGGAAGGAATGTAAGAATCATGATATTCTCGTTTAAGCGGTTGCAAATATAGAAAAAATTCCTATCTTTGCAGGCTTTTACGTACGGGCGCGCCCCGTGCGCGAGGTACAAAACATAATGTCAAACAACTAATTTGTTCAAACTTAATTAATTATGTCAGAAGAAATTAAAAAAGAAGCCGGTATGCTCAACGCATCGGTAGCTCCTGAGAACTTCGATTGGGAAGCTTTCGAAGGCTCCGGTCTTTACGATTCCGCCCAGAAGGACGAGATCCGCAAGGCCTATGACCAGACCCTTTCCAAGATCGTGGAAGGCGAAGTTGTCGAAGGAGAAGTAACTGCTATCAACAAGCGCGAAGTCGTCGTCACCATCGGCGGCAAGAGCGAGGGTGTTATCGCAGCTCCCGAATTCCGCTACAATCCCGAACTCAAAGTCGGTGACAAGGTGGAAGTTTATGTCGAGAACGCAGAAGACAAGAAAGGTCAGCTCGTTCTTTCCCACAAGAAGGCACGTACCCTCAAGTCTTGGGACAGGGTCAACGAGGCATTCGAGAAGGACGAAATCGTCAAGGGTTATGTCAAGACCCGCACCAAGGGCGGTATGATCGTGGACGTCTTCGGAATCGAAGCATTCCTCCCCGGCAGTCAGATCGATATCAAACCTATCCGCGACTATGATCAGTTCGTGGATCAGACCATCGACTTCAAGATCGTCAAGATCAACCAGGAAGGCCGCAACGTGGTCGTTTCCCACAAGGTTCTCCTCGAGGCTGAGCAGGAAGCGAAGCGCGCCGAACTCATCGGCAAGCTCGAGAAGGGTCAGGTTCTCGAAGGCGTGGTCAAGAACATCACCAACTACGGCGTGTTCGTGGACCTC
>JAILMV010000042.1 GCA_024692185.1 Bacteroidales bacterium
CAGAGCGAGCACCGCGAGGATTTCGCCGAGTTGCTGTCGGAGTACATAGTCCACTCTCCCGAGTGGTGGGAGGCCCAGCTCGCCCAGGCCAATACCGAAACGGCTCAGGTGCGTAAAGAGAACCCGGATGCTCCTAACGGAAGGGATGTCATCAAGACTAAGATCGAGATCGTGCGTACTTATATGTCCGAGAGCTGGGGCATCGACATCGATGTGCTCCGCGACATTATCGGCCGCCGTCTTAACGACGTGGAAACCGGCAAGGTTGATCTGAATACCGTAGCAATATAGGAGGAGAAAGATATGAAAAAGATAGTATATTTTTTTGCGGCGGCTGCACTTTTGCTAATGCCTTCCTGCCAGCAGTTCGAGCCTGAAATCTTCGACGAATCGGCTGCGGAGCGTGCCAATTCTTTCCTCGCGGATATACGTGAAACCTTGGTAGCAGAGCAGTACGGCTGGACCTTGGATTATTATCCTAAGAAGGATTATGCAGGTACTACTTATGCGCTTAAATTCACTTCGCAGCAGGTTACTGCCATTCACGAAAGTAATCCTTCTGTGAGCGAAACCTCGACTTATGCACTTAAGTATGACAACGCTTCCGTGCTTTCGTTCGATACTTACAATTCCATACTTCACAAGTATGCGACACCCAGCAGCAGAGAGTACCAGGCTAAGGGAGGAGACTTCGAGTTCGAAATCCGCGGTTTCAACAAGGGAACCAAGGAAATCAAGCTCGTAGGCAAGCGTTCCCGTAACACCTGCACTCTCCGGCCTCTTAAGAAAGAGGGCAAGGGGTACCTGGAGGATGTCAACGCTTTAAAGAAAGCCATGAAATACCCTGCAGGAAAAGCAACGATCGACGGGGTCGAGTATGAAGCTTACCTCAATTCCGGCAACCGTTCGATGTCGATCGGCCCTAAGGGCGCTTCCAGCGATTCTACTCAGACCGTCCGTTATGTCCTGACGGGGAATACCATCCGTTTTATGCGGCCCTTCTCGCTTGGCGACAAGGAATTCAGCGAGTGGACATACGATGCTGCCAACGAGGCTTTCTCCGAGGGCGGAGTGACATTCCAAAAGTTCTTGCCTCCCGGATATATTACTTATGAGCAGTTCCTTGGCAAGTTTACCCTGAGCTACGGAAGCGGCAGAGGCAAGTTCACCGTTACCCTTGTCGAGAACGAGAAGGATAACTCTTTCAAGATGGAAGGTTTGTCCAATTTCTTCCAGCCGGTAATCGGCTATGATGGAGGGCGCGGACGCCTTACCTGGGAGAAGCAGACTGTCGGTGGCAGCGGTTCTCTTGAATACTTTCTTGCTCCTTGGGACAACTTTTCCACTCATCTGATTTTGATGGATGGAGTCGGAATGGTCGGTACTGCAGTGGACAGCTCGGTTAATGATTTTGTGATTGAGTTCGTCGACAATGGAGTTTGGGTAGACTACAAGGTCCACGGGTGGGTTGTCTGGTCTATGAATGGCGGCAGCAGTGCTGGTGAAGTTAGTTCCTGGACCATGGCTACTGGCAGCAACCAGCTCCCTGGCGACATCACCATGACCAAGATTGTCGAATAACGGAAAAGATTGAATGCTATGAAGAAATATCTGAATATGATTTTGGCTGTTGCGGCCTCCGTCATCTGCTTCTCCTGCACGCAGGAGGAGCCTGACGGGTCGCAGTATGCCGCAAAACCCACTATAGAGATAGTCTCCAAGGACGATGTCTTCGCTCCCGAAGGGGGAGAAGGTATCGTGGAGGTGAAGACTAATGAGGCCGTGACTGCAAAGGCTACCGGTTCCTGGTTGTCCGTCGAGGTCAATGGCAGCATCATCAAGCTCACCGCCACTCCTAATGAGACCATCGAGTCCCGTTATTCCATCCTGGACATTTCTGCAGGAGATGCTTTCTCATCCATAACCATCCAGCAGTCCGGAAAGACTTCCGATAAGATGTGGGAGGAGGCCTACACCTTTGCCGCAGCTGGCGGCGATGTGAGCCTCGCCTATTCCGGAAGCGGAATGGTCCGTGTCTCCGTGCCTCAGGGCAAGGAATGGATCAGTACGGAACTGTACAAGGAAAACAATGAGGACTATCTGAAGATCAGCGTGGAGGCCAACCTCTATAAGGCAGCCCGCGAAGGCCAGGTCTGCTTCGTCATGGGCAGCGATACCACCAAGGTGGGAGTCGTCCAGGCAGGCAATCCTAACGGACTCAACCCCGGTGATCCCGAGCCCAAAGAATTCATTGAGCAGAGCGTATGGACACCCAAGTACTATGGTATCTCCCCTTCGGACGACACCAAGGCAATCATTGGCGTAGAGGCTGAAGAAGGTTCTTCCGCAGGCCGCTACTTCCTCAAGGTGGTCACTGCTGCCGAGTACAATGCCGTAGGCGACCAGTTCACCTACCTCAATCTGAATGCCTCTGCCTGGGCTGCTGAGAATCCTGAAATCTGCAGGGATACCGACCAGATAGAAATCGACCTCCTGTCCAATGGAAGTTACTACCTCTATGCGATAGGCGTCGATAACGATGGCAAGGTCAACTATAAGTATGCAGTTGCAGCCTTCTCCGTGACCAAAGAACTTTCTCCTTACGACAAGTTCCTCGGCACCTGGCGGATTACCCGTGGCTCATATGAAGATACTTGGACGATAACCGAGAAGGTCCCCGACCAAAGTTACTCCATAACCGGTTTTGAATCGTTGGATGCAGATGCCGTCATTACTGCAACATTCAATGCTACAGATAGCACTATGGTAATCGCGGCTCAATCGAATGTCGGTACTTATACAATCACGAATTCCGGCGAACAAACAACCGTGACTCTTAGTCTTATGGGCGTTGTGGAGATGAGTGGGCGTTTAGTTCCTGTCGGCGGTTCTTATCCTATTTGCTCTGCAGCGATTACCGGAGATGGTGAAATGACCCTTTCTGCCGCAGATCCGATTAAGTTGTCCGATGGTAATACCTATGATATCGTTGGGGTTGAATTCTTCGGTCAAGATGATCCGAATTCTAGTTCGGGCTGGACGTTTAATGATCGTACGCCCTCTAGATTCCCGTTCGTGGCTACTCAGCTTGGTCAGGGCGAAGGCTCCGGCGGTGGCGGCGGTGGCGGCGGTGGAGAGACCACCGGCTACAACGCCTGGCTCGGCACCTGGAATGCGGGGAATGCCAGATTTACCATTTCGCAAAAGACAGCAGGTTCCACCTACACCGTTTCCGGCCTTGAGGATGACATAGAGTTCGAGGCTCGTTATGCCAACGGCAAACTCGAGTTCTTCTATCAGGTCATTGCCGCCAGCGGAACACAGGAACTGTGCCTCTACGGAATCGATGACGATGGCGATGGCTATATCGTCACAGGAGACCCTGCCAATGACGGATGGCTGGCTACGGCTACGCTCAATTCGGCCGGGACCTCTGCCAGCCTTGTCGGCGCCGAATTCGATGCCGTTTACTCGGGTACGACCTATCACGAACGCATAGTTACCATGCAACTGCTTGTCTATGATGATTCAGACGGTAAGTTCTACTATGTTTCCGATAACCCGACGCCGATCGATATGCC
>JAILMV010000059.1 GCA_024692185.1 Bacteroidales bacterium
GAATTTCAGCTTAAGTTCTCCTGAAGATATCCTTTCGTACAGCCACTTGGTGGCGAGCATCAGCGAATCGCGCACGTCGGCGTTCGGCAGACCGAGCACGTCGGGATACTCGTCCCTCATGGTGAAGGTGCAGGTAGAAGATGTGGTCAGCACTTGCTCGCCGGCAGCCACGGCCTTGCGCATGGAAGCCAGATTGACCTCTCCCTGCTTACGGGCCTTGTCGGCAAAGCCATTGCTCATCAGGGCCACGCCGCAGCATTTCTCCTTCTCCAGGAGATGCACTCCGTAACCGGCGGCATTCATCACCTTCACGAAAGCCTTACCCTGTGCGGGGTAGTTGTAGTTGACGTAGCAACCGTGGAAATAGCTGACGAACTTATCGAAGCCGGACTGGTCCTGACGGCGGAACCAGGAGACGAATTTCTGCGCGGAATACTTAGGGAAAGTGCGATGTTTATCGACCGCTATAACACTGTCCATCACCGCTTTGACAGGCTTCAGCTTAAGAGTTCCATTTACCACCGGAGCAAGCGGAGACGCCAGGCTTCCGACCAAGTCGGTGGACGCCAGGGTCCAGTCGCGCAGGCCTCGCAGGCCCTTTCTCTTGGCCTGTGAACCATATTTGATACGGGCGGTCTGGATCATGTCGCCTATATGAACGTCGGAAGGGCAGGCCACTTCGCAGCGCTTGCAGTTCAGGCAGTACTTAAGGGCATAGTCGAAGAATGCAGGATCCTTCAGACGATAACGTTCTCCGTCCGGACCGGCTTTCTTGGGGCCGGGATAATCCGGGTTGACCTCCATCATCGGGCAGACCAGGGTGCAGAGATTGCACTTCAGGCATTGTTCCAGATTATTTATCCCTTCCTGCATAGTCTTCAATCAATTTATTCACATTTACCTGCTTGCAGTCCTTTGCCACGATATCTCCGGCGGCATAAAGGTTTGCGAGCGCTTTTCCTCCCACGAACACGCGTGCGGAAGAGTCGGTCTTGACTCCGAAACCCATAAAAGGCTGGGATGCGGAGAAATCATCGTCATACCAGCTGGTACGATCAGTACCATATTCCACATCTGCTCCGAATACCGGTTCCCAGATATGCTCCTTGTCGGAGAGCAGGCCTCTGGAGAAGAACTTGCCGCTGGCCAGTATGAAGAAATCCGCCTCCAGCATAGTCTCGGGGCCAAGATTGCGGGTTTTCACGCAAGCCACCCTACCATCTTCCAGAATGGCAGACAGGGCGCGGTCCCCGCGAAGCACGGTCGCTCCCCTCTTCTGGATGGATGCAAGCCTGGAATACGGGGCCTTGGAGCCGCTTACGGCCAGAGACAGGCCCTCGGATACCACACACACTTTCAGCCCGGCGCCCAGAAGGGCCTCGGCAGCAGTGCATCCGGCATATCCGCCTCCTATTATAACAGCATCAAATCTCATTGCCATTCACTTTTTGCATATATTCGGCCTCCCTCAGGGTATCTCCCCACAAAACGGGCGTAATGCCCTTCCAGCGCTCCTGACGGTACTGATTCACGAATTCATCCGCAAGTTTAGCCGCGGCAGCAGCATCCGGGGCCAGGATCTCGGCCAGGGCAGCAGCCACGCTGCGGATACAGAAAGACCCCTGGCAGGTACCCATACCTATGCGGGTATGCCTCCTGAGGTCGGAAATATTGCGCACGCCGAAATTCTCGACCGCATAGGCGATCTCGGCGCGGGTAACATGCTCACATTCGCAGAGTATCTCTCCCCCCTTCTCGAAGTCCATCCTGGAAACTTCCGTGCCGTGACGGCCGATGGCAGCCCTTTCCACGAAGGGATCCTCGAAACGGGGCTTACGGCCTTCGGAACCGGGAAGAGGGAGCTGGGCAGTCTTGCAGACGGCCGTGGACCCTAGCTTCTTGCATACCAGGTCGGTTGCCATCTCCGCCATTAGCCTGGCTGTAGTCAGCTTACCTCCGGTGATGGTGATGAGTCCGGGCACGCCATCGCGCTCCTCGTGGTCCAGCAGCACTATGCCGCGGCTGACATTGCGTCCGTCTCCTGCAGGATCGGCCACCACGAGGGGACGTACGCCCGCATAAGCACGGATGATACGGGTTTTGGCAAGGGACGGAACCAGCTGCTCGCCTTCGCGGAGAAGGAGGTCCACCTCGGCCGGAGTGGCCCGCATATCATCGCAAGTATCGATGGGAACCTTGTCGGAAGTGGTGCCAAGCACGCTTACCACATCGCCAGGTACCAGGATATCGGCATTCGCAGGCTTGCGGCAACGGTTGATAACCATATTCGCAATCCTGTGCCCGAAGATTATCAAAGCGCCCTTGCTGGGCATCATTCCTATGTTCACGCCTGCCTCGCGGGCAAGTCCGGCAGTCCATATTCCGGCCGCCAGTACCACCTCGCGGCCGCGGATGAGCTCGCCTGCGGCAGTCTTGACACCTACCACACGGCCATTTTCCTTGACCAGGCTGGCCACTGCGGTAAACTTCATTATATCGGCCCCGTGGCGCTGGGCGTCCAGGATATGGGCATCCACCAGACGGAAAGGGTCCACGGATGCATCCGGCACCTTCACGGCTCCTATTATACGGGGATTGATGGCCGGTTCCAGACGAAGGGCCTCGGCAGGATCCATAGCCTGGGCGTCGATGCCGGCCTCCTGGCATTTTTTGATGAAATTCGCCTGATAGTCCAGACCGTCTTCAGGAAGGGAGATGAACAGGCCCTCGGTAGGTTCTACACAATTCGAGGCTATACGGCGGAGGATGCGGTTTTCCCGGATACATTCCTCTGCACCTTCGCGGTCTGTCACGGCATAGCGCGCACCGCTGTGGAGCAAGCCGTGATTACGGCCGGAAGCTCCGTCACATATATCTCCTCTTTCTATCAATAATGTGGAGAGGGAACGCAAGGCGCAGTCCCGCGCCGTTGCAGCACCTGTAATGCCTCCCCCCACGATAATCACATCATATTCTTTCGATGGCATCTAGATTAGTGTTTCTTGTCGAGTTTGGTATACACCGAGTTGTTACTTACGAATTCAGGGACCATCTCTTTCATCTTGGCCACGGTGGCCATAGGTTCATAGGTCTTAGCTATCGCAAAGAGCTCCTCGAGCTGCTTTGCCGCCACTTCATAATCATATTTGCGTACCTGCGCGACACGAATCTTTTCGTGGAACGAAGGCAGGGTGTTTTCCTTGTCGCTAAGTACCTCTTCGTAAAGCTTTTCTCCATTGCGGAGGCCTGTGTACACGATTTCCACGCCCTCGGCACCGGACAGACGTATCATCCTCTTGGCCAGGTCGGCAATCTTCACGGGCTCACCCATATCGAAGACCAGGATCTCTCCGCCTTCGCCATGGGCCCCGGCCTCCAGCACTAGCTTGCAGGCCTCGGGAATCAGCATGAAGAAACGGACGATATCAGGATCGGTAACCGTTACGGGGCCGCCGTAGCGGATCTGCTCCTCGAAGAGAGGGATGACCGAACCATTGGAACCAAGCACATTGCCGAAGCGGGTGGTCACGAACTGGGTATCTCCCTTGACCTTTCCGGAATTCTCGGCTTCCTGCAGGGCCTGGACATAGATTTCGCAGATGCGCTTGGAGCAGCCCATGACATTGGTAGGATTCACGGCCTTGTCGGTGGATACCATGACGAACTTGCGGGCACCATACTTGACCGAGAGGTCGGCCAGTACCTTGGTACCATAGATATTGTTCAGGACGGCCTCCGGCGGATTATCCTCCATCATAGGCACGTGCTTGTAGGCTGCGGCGTGGAACACATAATCGGGCCTGAAGCCATTGAATATAGCATCCATCCTGGAAGAATGGCATACGGAAGTCACTATTGCTGAGGCCTTGATGTTCGGGAAGTCCCTGGCCATCATTATGCGGATGTCGTGCTGAGGGGTCTCTGCCTGGTCCAGGAGCATCATCTCGGCAGGGCCGAGGATTGCAAGCTGGCGGACCAGTTCGCTGCCTATGGAACCGGCGGAACCGGTAACCAGGACCTTGGAACCCTTGATCATGGAACCTATGGACGCCATATCGACCTGGATCTGGTCCCTAGGGAGCAGGTCCTCGATATTCACCGGTTTAAGGTCCGGAATCTGCCCGGGGGCCCATTCATCCGGCTTATGCATCATGTAGATCTTGGCCCCGGTAGATATTATGAGGTCCTGCAGATGCTGGTCGCGGCGGAAGGTTTCGTTGCGCAGAGGCGAGATCAGCACGGCCTTGACGCCGTTCTTGCGTATGATTTCGGCCAGATTGTCGTCGGCCTCATAGACCTTCTCTCCAAGAAGGTGGGCATATCCCAGACTGGGATCGTGGGAGATGAAGCCCTTGATGCTGAAGCGGGCCGGTTTTTCGTTACGTATGCTCTTGGCCAGGCCTATGCCGCCGCTCTGGATACCATAGACGAAGGCAGGCTCAGCCTCGGAGGACTGGTAGATAAGGTCGTAGAGGGTCTTCACCACTACCCTGATAAGTATCATCAGTACCGTGGAGATGGCTGTGGAAACCAGTATCTGCACGGTGCGGGTTTCTGCGAAGAAACGTCCGCCGTAGAAGTTCAGGAGATAATGTATACCGATGGCTATAACTCCGCCGAAAACCATCGCATAGCAGATCTGCAGAAGATCCACGAAGGATGAATAGCGGACTACGGCCCTGTAGGTATGGAATATCCTGAAGCCTATTATGTAAGGGATGAGCAGAACCAGGAAGGTAAGGATGAGCTCCGGGAAAGCATCCATGGTTTCCACCACACCCACGAACGATACATATACTACGAACGAAGTAGCCAGTAGGATAATCGTATCGAGCAGAATCAGCGCCCAGAATGGCGCTACCCGCTTGTTGAAATACCAGTTGACGATATTTCTGAACTTATCTGTCACTTTCGGAGGAATCATAAGCGCTGTTATCTGCCTTTATACATATCATCATAATACCTCTGGTAGTCGCCCGAAGTCACATTGTCCATCCAATCCTGGTTATCGAGGTACCAGCGCACCGTCTTCTCTATGCCTTCCTCGAACTGCAGGCTGGGCTCCCAGCCAAGTTCTTTCTGGAGTTTGCGGGAATCTATGGCGTAGCGCAGATCGTGCCCGGCGCGATCGGTCACATAGGTGATGAGATCGTCGTCGGCACCTTCCGGACGGCCCAGAAGCCTGTCCACAGTGGCAATCAGCAGCTTCACGATATCGATGTTCTTCCACTCGTTGAAGCCTCCGATATTATAGGTCTCGGCGGTCTTTCCCTTATGGAAGATGATGTCGATGGCGCGGGCGTGATCCTCCACGTACAGCCAGTCCCGCACATTCTCGCCCTTGCCATAGACCGGCAGAGGCTTGCGATGGCGGATATTGTTGATGAAAAGGGGGATAAGTTTTTCGGGGAACTGATAAGGCCCGTAGTTGTTGCTGCAGTTGGTCACGATGGTAGGCATGCCGTAAGTATCGTGATAGGCGCGGACGAAGTGGTCCGAACTGGCCTTGGCTGCGCTGTACGGGCTATGAGGTTGATATTTTGTTTCTTCCGTAAACAATGAACCATCCATCTTGAGGGCTCCGTAAACCTCGTCGGTGGATATGTGGTAGAAGCGCTTTCCTTCGTATTTCTCTGGAAGGCTCTCCCAATAGAGTTTGGCTGCCTGGAGCAGGCTCAGAGTGCCCATAACGTTGGTACGGGCGAAGGTGAAAGGATCTTTTATACTGCGGTCCACGTGGGATTCGGCGGCCAGGTGGATGATTCCGTCGACCTTCTCCTCCTGCATCAGCGAAAGCATCGCATCGAAATCGCAGATATCCGCTTTGACGAAGCGGTAATTCGGTTTTTCCTCTATATCTTTTAAGTTCGCAAGGTTACCTGCGTAGGTTAACTTATCGACATTGATAACCTTGTATTCCGGATACTTGTTCACGAACAGACGCACTACATGGCTGCCGATGAAACCAGCTCCTCCGGTAATAATTATTGCCTTGTGGTTCATTATCAATCTGGTATAGTCCCACAAAGATATAAAAATCCCTTAGAATATACAACGGGGATTCAGTTAGTTTTTCGGTATTTGTATAGTTCCCAGGAGTTAACCAGGTTGTGCCAGATGGCATAAAGTCCGCCCGCAACGGAAGTTACCGGAGTCATGTAATTAAGCCCTAGCCAGATGATGAAACCGGTATTTTTCTGCCCCAGAGCCTGACCGGCAGTGACGGATTCGCTGTGAGAATAGCGCCTGGCAACGCGGCGTCCCAGCCAGAACTGGAAGATGCAGCAGGCAAGGGAAACCAGGGCAATTCCGAACACCACAAGCACTGCTATGCGGCTGGTAACCAGGGAGCCGGTAGCCAGCGAAAGGGCCAGGGCAAGGCCTATTCCCCATACATAGAAAGCCCATCCCACATATCTGGCGAGCCATTTCTGAAGCCCGGGCATGGCATAGCGGATGAACCAGGCCAGCAGCAGAGGCAGGACCAGGATGGAGAAGACTCTCCGCACTATCGCCCAGAACGCCGACAGGAAACTGATGCCGGCTGCGGGGTGCACCAGAGGAATCATCAGAGGAATCAGCACGGAGGCCAGCATGTCGGACAGGATGGTGTAGGTCATTATACCCGGGAGATTCCCCCCTATCTTGGCGGTAATCACTCCTGCGGCTGCGGCTGTCGGGCAGATGAAGCAGAGCATGGCACATTCCAGCAGAAGGCGCAAGGAACCCCCAGGGATGCGGGTAGATATCAGCGCCACCCCGGCAAAGAAGAGAGCCTGCACCGCAAGCAGCTCGAAATGCCATTTATGGAAACGGAGATCCGTGGGTGCCACCACGTTCAGCTGGAGGAAAAGCATTATGCTGACCAGCACAGGCTGCAGATTACGCGCGACACTTATATATAAAGAATCGTCGAGCCCTGGCACATAATGGAGGATGAGATAGACGGCCACACCTGTGCCCATGGCCAAAGGCAGCATCCAGTTTTTAAGGAAGGTTTTTTCCTTTTCCAGCATAACGGCTGCAAATTTAGAAAAAAGTGCAAAATATTTGGATTAATATTTGCAGAATAAAAAATATTGTCTACCTTTGCGGTGTAATAGTAAACTAATACACTATGAATTTTGATAATACTTTTGTAAGAAGGTTGTTGGTTAGCACAATTCTTATACTCTCCTGCCTCACCGCGGGAGCACAGCACATCATCAAAGGCAAAGTTGCTGATTCTGCCACCAAGGAAGCTGAACCCGGTGCCGTAGTACAGGTTTATTCCGGAGAGGCAAAAGCAGAGAACCTTGCCGGTTACGCCCTCAGCGACACTCTCGGAAGTTTCAACATAAAGCTCCGCAGCGTCAAGGAAGGCGACTATATACTTAAAGTAGTGAACATGGGACGCCTCACCGTCGAGCGCAGTTTCCGTCCCGAAGGTGCCAGCACCGATTTCGGCACCATTCTCCTCGAAGATGACGTACAGGCCCTCGAGAGCGCCAAGGTAGCCGCAGCCAGGCCCCTTATCAAGATGGAAGCCGACAAGATATCCTACGACGTGGAGAACGACGCGGATTCAAAGGCTACCACCGTGCTGGAGATGCTGCGCAAGGTCCCTATGGTAAGTGTGGATGCCCAGGACAACATTACCGTGAACGGAAGCTCCAGTTTCGTGGTGTATGTAGATGGCAAGCCCAACCAGATGCTCAGTTCGAACCCTTCCCAGATCTTCAAGGCCATGCCTGCTTCCGCAGTCAAGGGCATCGAAGTCATCACCAACCCGGGAGCTAAATATGACGCAGAAGGAACCGGCGGAGTCCTCAACCTTATCATAGCCCGCAACGAGAATGGGGCCAGCGCCATTCCCGACGGCATCAACGGCTCCCTTTTTGCAGGAGCAGATACCCGCAGCGGAATCAACGGAGGTCTATATACCAATGCCAGGAAAGGCAAGTTCAGCGTGGGTGTGAACGCTTATCTGGGCACCCAGAACATCAAGGGCCTTACCCAGAACAGCAGATATGCAGCTGACGGTGGCATGGTCATCAACGAAACTTCCGACGGAGTGGACCAGAAGGCATCATATACCTTCGGCAATCTTACTGCAAGCTACGAAATCGACACCCTTAACCTGGTTTCCGCGAACTTTGCCCTCCGCAGTTGGGGCGGCCGCCAGAAAGGTCCTTGGGACGTGGCAGCAGAAATGGCTGGTGCCCCTCTTTACAGCTATGATGGAAACATAAACGCATATACGGGTTCCCATGGCATGGATGCAAGTTTCGACTGGCAGCATAACGCCAAAGCAAACAAGGCAAGGATGACCACCCTGTCGTACCGCTTCTCCTCCAATCCCCTCAAATCCGACACGGAAGATGCCCGCAGTAATGCCATAGGAACCACCGTATTCGACCGCAAGGTAGTCGGCGACAACTGCAACCAGGAGCACACTTTCCAGGGAGACTTCACCACCCCCATCGCCCCCGGACAAAGCATCAGCACAGGCGTCAAGTACATCTTCCGCGACAATAATGCCAAGAACGAGGAGTACAATGACCTGGGTGCCGGATACGTACTCGTGGACTCCCCTAACGGAACCTACCAGCACTACAACCATATCGGCGCAGCCTACGTGGAATATGCCGGAAGCTTCGGGATGTTCTCCCTCAAGGGCGGTCTCCGCTACGAGCATACCTTCGTGGACGTACGCTTCGACAATGGCAACAAATACAATAGCAATTACGACAATATTGTGCCGGACCTGAGCCTTCAGTACAACATGGGAGCCACTTCCAACATCGGCCTTACCTACAACATGCGAATCTTCCGTCCGGGTATCAACTATCTGAACCCCTTCGTGGACAGGACCTTCGACAACAACATCAGATATGGTAATTCCGACATAGAGCCTGAGAAGAAGCACAACGTGGCCCTCAAGTACAACTTCTTCTCCCCCAAGTTCATGATCAGCGCAGGAGCCCGCTACCGTTACGGCGAAGGTGGCATAGAGCGCTACCGCAAATACGGACCCGATCCTGAAAACCCTGCAGTGAATGTTTTCCAGACCACTTATGGCAACGTTGTAGATTCCCACAGCTACGGTGTCACCGGTTTCTTCAACTGGAATCCTGTAAAGGACACCCGTATCTACGCTAACTTCGATATTAGCTACGATCAGTTCCGCAGCAAAGAGCTGAATCAGGAGAATCAGGGATGGAGCCCCAGCTTCATGGTCGGCGCACAGCAGACCCTTCCCTACGACATCAGGCTCAGTGCCAATGTCTTCTGGGACGGACGCAGCTACAACCTCCAGGGCTGGTCGGACGGCTTCAGCGGAGCATCCCTCTCGCTGTCCAAGAACTTCTTCAAGGAGAAACTCGGAGTTACCCTGCAGGGATTCAGCAACTTCTCCAAGGACGACATGAAGATAGAGATGTACAGCAAGGGAGACGGTGTCGAAATAAGCCAGAAAGTCACTATTCCAATCAAATCATTATCTTTGCAGATAACATACAATTTCGGAAAGGGTAACGTACAGGTCAAGAAGACCCAGAAATCCATTACCAACGACGACGTCATCGATGCCCAGAAGGGTGCGGCAACGGCCGCAGGCGGAAACGGAATGGATTCCCAGAAGAATATGTAGAGCATTTGACAATCAGATGAAAAGACTCACACTGACAATTCTTGCGGCTGCCATGTTTATGGCGGCCGCTTGCACTGCTCCTATGCCCCGCGGCAACTGGGGCGAAGCTCCCTACAAAGCCTTGTGCAAACTAATGAAAGATTGCAAGAAGGAAGCAAAGGGGCAGGAGTATAACATGAACTATGCAGTGTTCGATTACGATAACACTACGGTAATGCAGGATGTGGAATTGGCGGTGATGAGCTGGCAGCTCGAGAATCTGCAGCTTAAGTTCAACTCAGATGAAATCTGGGACATCTTTGCCAGCCAGATTCCGGATCTCGACACCGTTCTTACGGATGCAGGAGCCGAGGGCATCACGGCCAGGATGCTGATCAAGGACATACATTCCGACTACCAGGCCATAACCGGAGCAGCAGCCGTCAGCTGCGGTGCTGAAATCAGCGCCGAGCAACTTGCAGAAGCCAGGAAGACTCCCGAATACGAGGATTTCAGGGCCAAGATGGTGTCGCTGTACGAGAGCACCTGCGAAACTTTCGACTACAAGGAAGGACTTATGATAATCGTGGGTCTCTTCCACGGGATGACCATGGACGAAATGACCGCTACGGTCAGACAAGCCGTCAACGATCAGATAAGCAAGGGATGCCTTCGTGAAATGGTTTGGGAGAGCCCGGAGATGGGAGCTGCCGGAAAGGTGGCCATGAACGTTTCCGACGGCCTTGCCCTCAACGACGACATGCGCAACCTATACAAGGCCCTGCAAGCAAACGGCATCGATGTGTACATCTTCTCAGCATCCCTCGAAGCCGTGGTGGAAGCTATGGCCTGCGATCCCGAATACCTCGGCCTGGACACCACCCAAGTGTTCGCCATCCGGCTCAAACGCAATAAAGAAAACCTGGTCAAGCAGGAATATCAGCCCTTCTTCATCAGGCCCTATAAAGAAGGCAAGACGGCCGCTATCAAGGCCTATGTGTCTCCTTTGTATGGATGGCGCGATCCCGTGCTGGTGGCAGGAGACAGCGAGGGCGACTATTCGATGCTTACGGAATTCCCGGACATGAGGGTCGGCCTGATAATAGACAGGCCTCAGCACGGTCCCATAGAGGAACTCAAGCAATTGGCCAAGGATGCCGAGAACGGAGGAGAGGCCAGCCGCTATGTGCTGCAGAGGCGTGGGGATCCGGAACCGGAATTCATAAGGTAATAAAAAGAGGGCGCTCAATTGAGCGTCCTCATTGCATTCAGTACGGCTATTACCGTCACGCCCACATCGGCGAAAACAGCCAGCCACATCGGCGCCAGACCGAAGGCTGCAAGCAGCAGCACCGCCACTTTGACTCCTATTGCGAAGCAGATGTTCTGACGGGATATCCTCACGGTCTTGCGGGCAATCCTGATGGCCGTTGCTATCTTCCTGGGATCATCGTCCATCAGCACCACATCGGCCGCCTCTATGGCAGCATCGGAGCCAAGGGCGCCCATTGCGATGCCTATGTCGGCCCTTGCAAGCACAGGAGCATCGTTGATACCATCTCCCACGAAAGCGACGCTGGTCTTGTCGTCTGCCGAATAAATAAGATTCTCGAGTTCGGAGAGTTTGTCTGCGGGGAGCAGGCCCGCTCCGTATTTGTCCAGCCCGACCTCCTTGGCAACGCTTTCCGCAACCTTGGAAGAATCCCCGGTAAGCATAACCGTCTTCTTCACTCCGGCAGCCTTGAGAGCTGCCACGGCCTCTGCGGAGCTGGGTTTCACCTTGTCGGAGATGACAATGTGTCCGGCATATTCGCCATCTATGGCAACGTGCACAACGGTGCCCTCGCCTTTGCATTTGTCGCAGACATGCATCTTGGCCCCGACCTCTTCCATCATCTTCTCGTTACCTGCGCTGACCCTGCGGCCGTTCACCGTGGCCTGTACGCCCTTTCCTGCGAACTCGCGCACATCTTCCACCGAGCAGGCGTCGGCCTCGTCGGCATAGGCCTTGCGGAGAGCTTCGGCCACAGGATGCTTGGAATGCCTCTCCACGTGGGCGGC
>JAILMV010000071.1 GCA_024692185.1 Bacteroidales bacterium
ATCATATTTCAGGAACTCGTCGAACACCGCGCACATAGTCAGGGTGCCGATTGCAACCTGGAAACCGTGGGACACGAACTTGCCCTTGTAGCGATGATGGGTCATGTCCAGTATGTGGGAGAAGAGATGGTCGCAGCAGGAGGCGGGGCGGCTGGAACGGGCGGCCTGCATTGCGAAACCGCTCAGCACCAGACCCTCGAACAGGCCCGCGATGGCCTTGGGCTCCCCGGCCGCAACTCCGGCAGGGTCGGAAAGAAGCTCGTCCAGGCAGTCCTGGAGCACGTGCCAGGCATCCGGCTTGATGGGCTCGGTCCCCACTATGTCGGAGATCATCCACTCGGCACCGGCAGGCACCTTGGCGGCAAGGTCGGCATAGCCGGCGGCAGTCATTTCCTTGGGCGCCGCGGCAATCACGTCCACGTCCGCGAGCACAGCCACAGGAGCCGGGCACTCGAAGGTCTGCTTGGCATTCTGATAGGTGATGGAAGCTCCGAAAGATGTGTAACCATCTACCGAAGCGGCCGTGGGCACGGTCAGATAGCTTTGCTTATGATGATGGGAGCAGAGTTTGCAGAGGTCGTTGATGGTCCCGGAACCGATGGAAACCGCGATGGCTGCGCTCTCGTCCAGGGCCTTGTCCAGTTCCTCGATATGGTCCCAGTCGGCATGGAATTCATCCTCTTTGAAAAGGAATTTTTCCGTGGGGATGCCCGCTGCGCAGAGGGCATCGTAAACCTTGGCTCCTGCTGCCTTCCAGGTGTTCTTGTCGGCAACTACCAGGGCTTTCTTTCCGGGGAAGTATTCGTTGAACATTGCGGGCACCATGCCCAGTATTCCCCGACCAAGCTCGAAGGCTTTGGTGTCGGTCGCGATCTTCAATGCCGCTGCTATTCTTTCTTCTGATGTCATATCTGTCTGACTTTCCTACAAATTTAACAAATCGTCCTCCTTTTTTATCGCTCAGGACAGTTTTTATAGTATTTTTGCACTTATGAGAAGTATTTTCATCCTCCTTGTCGCAGTGTGTCTTGGTGCACACGCCGAAGCCCAATCCCTGCCCCGGAATTTTGATGTCAAGATCCGTGTCAAAGACCACGTCCAAGGCATGGCCATCGACACCGTAGCCCGCTGTTTCTATCTCTCCTTCACCACCTCGCTGGTCAAATGCGACTATGAAGGTAATGTGCAGGCCAGGCTCGATTCCATCCCCGGGCATCTGGGCGCAATGACTTTCGATGCAGGCTCCCGCACCCTCTATGCTTCTCTGGAGTGCAAGGACGACGAGATAGGCCGCGGGGTCGCGGCGCATCTGGGCATGGAGGCCTATACCCAGGAGGAATCCCGCTTCTACATCGCTGCCTTCGCCGTGGACCGCCTGACGGAGGGCCGCCAGGCAATGCAGACCTACGAAATTACGGAGGTCAAGGCGGACTACAAGACCCGCTACGGCTGTTCCGGCTTCGACGGAGTGACCATAGCTCCGCAGATAGGCAAGAAGAACGGCAAGCCCTGCCTCTACCTGGCCTACGGCATCTACGGGGACATCTCCCGCAGGGACAACGACAACCAGATTCTTCTGGAATACAGGCTGGACCAGTTCAAGCCCGGCAAGACTCCGAAACACAGGGAGAAGTACTTCATCTTTACCGGAAACACCAACTGGGGAGTGCAGAACCTGTGTTATGACCCTAAGACGGGCTGCATCTTCCTGGCCTGCTATGCCGGTCAGAAACCGGAATTCCCGGACTTCAGCCTCTATGCAGTACCGGTAAATCAGAAACCTGTGGAGAAGCTGCTCCGCGGGCTGGAAAATGACGGCGAACATCAGTCCCTGGCACTACTCCAGCAGGGCCTGCTGAGCAGTATCAAGGGCCTGCGCGGCTGGCGCTTCCCCGACGCGGCCACGGGCATCTGCACCCTGGGAGACGGCCGCTGGTTCGTAGCTACCCCCAAGAAAGTCCGCGGGAAGATGCAGACGGCTACCATCCGCCAGCTCCGGTGGAAGGGCGGTCCGCAGGAAAATCCATTCGAGGAAAACTAGAGTAAATCGGCAATCACAATCGCGGCCATGGCTTCCACTATGACCGGGCAGCGCTGCGCAAAGCAGGCATCGTGGCGCCCGCGTATCTGCAGGGTCGCTTCTTTCTTGTTTTCGAAGTCCCAGGTCTTCTGGGGCTTGGCGATGCTGGAAGTGGGCTTGAAGGCCACCCTGAACACTATCGGGGCCCCGTTGGTAAGCCCGCCGTTGATGCCGCCCGAGCCATTCTTCACCGGGCCTTCAGGGCCGAATGGGTCGTTATGCTCGGAACCCTTCATCCGCGCAGCGGCGAAACCGTCGCCGAACTCTATGCCGCGTACTCCGGGGATGGCGAAGATGGCGTGCGAGATGCAGCTCTCCACCGAATCCCAGAAGGGGTCGCCGACTCCGACTCCGAGGCCGGTCACCGTGCACTCCACTATTCCGCCCAGGGAATCTCCCTCGGCAGTCACGCTCTTGATGAGCCCGGGCCACTTGGCAGAATCCTTCTCCCCGCCTATCTCCACCAGCTTGGCGTCGATGGCGATGTTCAGCTTCTCGGGAGCCTCCTCGGTGCCGTATTCTGCGTTGAGGACCTTCTTCGCAACTACGCCTGCGGCCACAATTGGCAGGGTAAGACGGCCGGAGAAATGCCCTCCGCCGCGGGGGTCGTTCGCGAAATTGTACTTCACGTTGGCCACGAAGTCAGCGTGACCGGGACGGGGGATGGCCGCGAACTGCTCATAGTCCTGGCTCTGCACGTTAGAGTTCCAGAAAACTATGGTGATGGGGGCGCCGGTGGTATAGCCATCCAGCACTCCGCTCAGTATCTTGGGCTTGTCCGCCTCGCGCCTGGGAGTGGTGCCCACTGCACCGGGAGCCCTGCGCGCGATGTCCGCCTCGAAATCTGCCTCCGTGAGGGGGATGTTCTCCGGCACGCCGTCCAGGACCACTCCTATGGCCGGGCCGTGCGATTCGCCGAAAATAGCTACTTTGAAGTACTGTCCGAATGTATTCATAACCCACAAATATATAAATTTCGCCCGACGCAAACAAGACAATCATAATCAGTAGCCATCTGCTACGCAGCCTCGGTGGAAATCTCTGGGAAATTACTATCTTTGTAGCTGTATGACAGATGAAAAAGACATCCTCGCAGCGGCGGTGGAAAAAGAGTACAGCGAGGGTTTTGTTACAGATATAGAACAAGAATTCGTTCCAAAAGGACTGAACGAGGATATAATCCGCCTTATATCGGCAAAGAAGCAGGAGCCGGCCTGGCTTCTCGACTTCCGACTCGAGGCATTCCGCAAGTGGCAGACCATGACCCCGCCCGAATGGGGGCATCTGAGCCGTCTGCCCAAGATCGATTTCCAGGATATCATCTACTATGCAGCTCCCAAGCGCGACGAGGACCGTCCCACCGAGATAGATCCTGCGCTGATGGAGACCTTCGACAAGCTCGGCATCCCCATCCAGGAGCGTGAGGTGCTTGCCGGAGTGAAGTCCAAGGTTGCGGTAGATGCCGTCTTCGACAGCGTGAGCGTGAATACCACCTTCCGCAAGACCCTGGCGGAGAAGGGAATCATCTTCTGCTCCTTCAGCGAGGCCGTCCGGGACTATCCCGAACTGGTCCGCAAATACCTGGCGACGGTGGTCCCGATAGGGGACAATTTCTACGCCGCACTCAACTCCGCGGTCTTCTCCGACGGCTCCTTCTGCTACATCCCCAAGGGCGTGAAATGCCCCATGGACCTCAGCAGCTACTTCCGCATCAACGCCAGCGGCACCGGCCAGTTCGAGCGCACGCTGATAGTGGCGGACGAGGGCGCCAGCGTCAGCTATATGGAAGGCTGCACCGCCCCCATGCGCGACGAGAACCAGCTCCACGCGGCAGTAGTGGAAATCATTGTGGAGAAGGATGCTGACGTGCGCTACAGCACCGTCCAGAACTGGTATCCCGGGGATTCCAAGGGGCGCGGAGGCATACTCAACCTGGTTACCAAGCGCGGCATCTGCCGCGGCGAGGGCTCCCACCTCAGCTGGACCCAGGTGGAAACCGGCTCGGCCATCACCTGGAAATATCCTTCCACCATCCTGATGGGGAACAATTCCAGCAGCGAGTTCTACTCGGTGGCCCTGACCAACAATTACCAGCAGGCAGATACCGGCACCAAGATGATCCACATCGGCAAGAATACCAAGAGCAGGATCGTCTCCAAGGGTATCTCCGCCGGCTTCAGCGAAAATTCATACAGGGGCCTGGTGAGGATGAATCCCGGCGCCGAGCACGCCCGCAACTACAGCCAGTGCGACAGCCTGCTGATAGGGGACCGCTGCGGAGCGCACACCTTCCCCGTAATACGCAATTCCAACCCCACGGCCATCGTCGAGCACGAGGCCACGACCTCCCGCATCAGCGAGGACCAGCTATTCTACTGCACCCAGAGGGGCATCTCTCCGGAAGATGCAGTCGGACTCATAGTGGGCGGATATGCCCGCGAAGTACTCAGCCGCCTTCCCATGGAGTTCGCGGTCGAGGCCCAGAAACTACTTTCAGTCAATCTTGAAGGATCTATCGGATAGAATATGGAGAACTTATTGGAAATTATAGACCTGCACGCCGGCATCGAAGGCAAGGAAATCCTCCACGGAATCAACCTGACCGTCCGCCCCGGCGAAATACATGCGATAATGGGCCCGAACGGAGCCGGAAAGAGCACCCTGGGTGCCGTCCTGGCCGGCCGTCCGGAATACACTGTCACATCCGGCTCGGTGTCTTTCAACGGGAAAGACCTGCTGGCCATGGCCCCCGAAGAGCGTTCCTGGGAGGGACTCTTCCTCTCCTTCCAGTACCCTATAGAGATTCCCGGCGTGAGCATCACCAACTTCATGAAAGCCGCCGTGAATGCCCGCCGCAAGGCAAAAGGCGAGCTGGAACTCGCTCCCGCGCAGTTCCTCAAGCTCCTCAAGGATAAGATGGCCTTCGTGGGGATGAAGGGCGAGTTTGCCAAGCGCGAGGTCAACGTGGGCTTCAGCGGCGGCGAGAAGAAGCGTGGCGAAATCTTCCAGATGGCAATGCTGGATCCTGTCTGCAGCATACTGGACGAGACCGACTCCGGCCTCGACGTGGATGCCCTCAGGATAGTCGCGGACGGTGTGAACGCCCTCCGCTCCCCGGAAAAGGCCATCCTCATCATCACCCACTACAAACATCTGCTCGAACTTATCACACCCGACGTGGTGCATGTACTCAAGGACGGCCGCATCATTTCCACCGGCGGCATGGAACTGGCGAACAAGATAGAAAACGACGGCTTCGAGGGTATCAATGGATAGGATCTACAGAGTAGGAATCGATGAGGTGCCCAAGCGCCTCACGCTGAATGAGCAGGAGCATCTCCGGCTTACCTTCATCGTAATGCCCGGAGTAAGTGCCGAGGTTCCCTTCGAAATCAAGATAGGCAAGGCCGGCGTGAACCTGGAGATTTTCGGGCTCTATCTCAGCCCCCGAAACGAGCAGGTGCGCTTCGACTTCACCGTGCGCCATCTGGTGGGCGGTGCTCATTCCAGCCAGCAGTTCCGCGGCATAGTGGGCGGTTCGGCCCGCGCCGAGTTCGACGGCCTGGTGTATGTGGAACAGGATGCCCAGAAGACGGAGGCCTACCAGGAAAACCACGCCATACTCCTCTCGGAGGGGGCCGTGGTGGAGAGCCGCCCGCAGCTGGAGATCTACGCCGACGATGTGAAATGCTCGCACGGAGCAACTTCCGGCTATCTTAATCCGGATGAACTCTTCTATCTCCGCAGCCGCGGTATTCCCGAGGAGGAAGCCCGCCGCATGCAGATGATTTCTTTCATCTCTCCGGTCATCTCCCATCTGCCGGAAGAGCTTAAGGAACAGATACTTTCCCGTCTATGACCGTCTATCCGAACGTGAAGCTCAACCTGGGGCTTCGGGTGCTCGGAAAGCGCCCGGACGGGTTCCACGCTCTGGAGACTCTTTTCATCCCTTGCGATGCCTTCCGCGACGAGCTCAGCATTGAGCCTGCCGCGGATTTCGATATCAGCATCGGGGGCCCGGCCTACAAGGGTTGGGATCCTGCCGGGGACCTGACTGCGCGTGCCTGGAATTTGCTTCACGAGGAGTTCGGGATCGGCCCGGTGAAGATACGGCTGGTCAAGAATTCGCCGGTGGGTGCCGGTCTGGGCGGCGGTTCAGCCGACGGTGCTTTTGCCCTGCGGGCCCTGAACGATATCTTCGGCCTGGGGCTTTCCGACGAGGCTCTTGCGGATTTTGCGGCGCGTCTCGGTTCCGACTGCCCCTTCTTCATCTATAACCGTCCGATGTTCGCTTCCGGGCGGGGAGAGGTCCTCGAAGAGTTCGATGTGGACCTTTCGGCCTATCGTATCGAACTTGCCATTCCCGAAGGCGTTGCCGTCAGCACCCGCGAAGCCTACGCCGGCCTGGATGAATCGTCCGCGCAGGGGGAGGGTGTCCCCTCCGAGAGGCATGCCACCCTCGGCAATGTTAGAGGGAGGGGCCCAGCCGCCAGGCTGGGAGGGATGAGCGGCGGAGCCGCGAACCGGGTCGGAGGGGACACCCTCCCCCTGCGCGCGCTGTTGCATCTGCCTGTCCCTGAATGGAAGGGCGTGCTGACCAACGACTTCGAACTTTCTGTTTTCCCGAAACATCCGGAGATAGCCGCGCTGAAGGCGGAGTTCTACGCCAAAGGCGCCACATACGCCGCCATGACCGGCTCCGGCTCAGCCGTATTTGCTTTATTCCCACTGAATCGCTAACTTAGCACCACTATGACCGCACCTAAGCCATTACTGGCAGCCCTCCTGCTGCTTGTGAGCGTTGTCTGTATGGCACAGACAACCAAGGTCCGCGGCCGTGTAACCGACGAGAACGGCGAGGGCATCCCCTTCGCCGGAGTATATTTCCGGGGCACCAGCATAGGCATCACCGCCGACATCGACGGCTACTACAACCTGGAAACCCGCAACCTCTCCTGCACCCTCCTCACAGCCCAGATCCTGGGCTACGACACAGTCAGCAAACCCATACATCCCGGCACCTTCAACGAGGTGAACTTCCGCCTGCCGCTGACCGACAACCAGCTCAGCGGAGCCAAGGTGCGGGCAGATAACAAAAAGGCCAGGGAACTGCTGGCCAACATCCAGAAGAACCGCTACCGCAACGATCCGGAAAACCATCCCCAGTACCGCTGCAAGGTCTATAACAAGATGGAGCTGGACCTCACCCATCCGGCGGAACAGCTGGATAACAAGCGCTTCCTGAAGGAGTTCGGTTTCGTGTTCGACTACATCGACACCTCGGCTGTGTCGGGCGTGCCTTATCTGCCGGTGATGATTTCGGAAACCATTGCGGATAGGCGCCACAGCCTGGATCCGACGCTGAACACCGAGACCGTCCAGGCCAACCGCATCTCCGGCCTGAATCCCGACGGCAACAATATGCTGAGCCAGTTCACCGGCTCCCTGCATCTGAAGGTCAACTTCTACGACCCCTTCATCAACGCCTTCGACGTGCAGTTCCCATCTCCCATACAGGAGAGCGGCCTGCTCTACTATAATTACTACATCATCGATACCCTGAAGGTGGACGGGCGCAAGACCTTGCTGGTCCGCTATCACCCCAAGAACCTGGTATCTACCCCTACCTTCGACGGGGAGATGCGCATAGATTGCGAGGATTTCGCCCTGCGCAGCATCCACGCCAACATGAAGAACACTACCAACGTGAACTGGCTGCGCGACCTGGTCTTCGATTCGGAGTACGAGCGCCAGGCGGATTCCAGCTGGTT
>JAILMV010000083.1 GCA_024692185.1 Bacteroidales bacterium
GCCGCCATCAACCGCCTCGCCGCCCGAGGAATGTACTTCTTCGACTACGGCAACGCCTTCCTGCTGGAATCTTCCCGTGCCGGGGCCGACATTCTCAAGCCCGACGGCAGTTTCCGCTATCCTTCGTACGTGCAGGACATAATGGGCCCCATGTACTTCGATTACGGCTTCGGCCCGTTCCGCTGGGTCTGCATGAGCGAGGACCCCGAAGATCTGGCCAAGTCCGACGCGCTGGCGGTCAAGGTCCTTTCCGAAATCGCAGCGAACGCTCCCGAGGAGATATCCGGACAGATGCGGGACAATATCCGCTGGATAGAAGAGGCCGGCCGCAACAAGCTGGTGGTAGGTTCGCAGGCCCGCATCCTCTATGCCGACTGCGAAGGGCGCACCAAGATTGCCCTGGCCTTCAACGAGGCCATACGCAAGGGGGAGATAACGGCCCCCATAGTGCTGGGACGCGACCATCACGACGTATCCGGCACGGATTCTCCTTTCCGCGAGACCTCCAACATCTACGACGGTTCCCAGTTCACCGCGGACATGGCCATCCAGAACGTAATCGGAGATGCTTTCCGGGGCGCTACCTGGGTGAGCATACACAACGGTGGCGGAGTTGGCTGGGGCGAAGTCATAAACGGCGGCTTCGGAATGGTGATAGACGGCTCTGCCGACAGCGAGCGCCATATCCGGGAGATGCTCTTCTGGGACGTGAACAACGGAATCGCCCGCAGGGCCTGGGCCCGCAACGAGGGCGCCCGCTTTGCGCTGGAGCGCGAAATGGCCCGTACCCCCGGCCTGAAAGTCACCGTTGCCAACCTGGCGGACGATGAACTTGTGAGGAGCGTGATCAAATAGAATTTGACTTATGAAACATCAATTATCCCACGATAGACTGACGCTCGAGCGTCTTAAAGAAATAATAGATAATCACGAAAGGATAGAACTCTCCGAGGACTCGGTGAAGGCCGTGGTCAAATGCCGGGAGTATCTGGACCGCAAGATGGAGGACATCGACCGCCCGGTCTATGGCATCACCACCGGCTTCGGCTCCCTCTACAACGTTACCATCCCCAAGGAGGACCTTTCGCAGCTGCAGCATAACCTGGTGGTCTCCCACGCCTGCGGGGCGGGTGAGAAAGTTCGCCCGGAGATAGTGAAGCTGATGCTCTATCTCAAGGCCCAGAGCCTGTCCTACGGCCATTCCGGAGTGCAGCTCGAGACCGTGCAGAGGCTGGTGGACATGTTCAACGACGACATCCTTCCCGTAGTTTACCAGCAGGGTTCGCTGGGCGCCTCCGGGGACCTTGCCCCCCTGGCCCATATGAGCCTTCCGCTGATAGGTCTGGGAGAAGTCCTCTATAAGGGAAAGGTCCGTCCATCTGCCGAAGTATGGGCGGAGAAGGGCTGGAAGCCCATCACCCTGCAGTCGAAGGAGGGCCTGGCCCTGCTGAACGGTACCCAGTTCATGAGTGCCCACGCGGTTTGGTCCCTGCTGAAATCGATGCGTCTCTCCCGCTGGGCCGACGTCATAGGTGCGATGTCCCTGGATGCCTTCGACGGCCGCATAGAGCCCTTCCTGCCTCTGACCCACCAGCTGCGCCCCCATACCGGGCAGATCTGCACAGGCAAGCGCTTCCTGGAAGTTCTGGACGGCAGCGAACTCATAAACCGCCCCAAGGAGCACGTGCAGGACCCCTATAGCTTCCGCTGCATCCCTCAGGTGCACGGTGCTGTTAAGGACAATATAATGTATGTCAAGTCGGTGATAGAGAACGAGATAAACTCCGCTACCGACAACCCCAACATCTTCCCGGACGAGGATATGGTAATCTCGGCGGGCAACTTCCACGGAGAGCCCATAGCCATCCCTATGGACGCCCTGTCCATAGCCATGTCCGAACTGGCATCCATCTCCGAAAGAAGGACCTATCAGCTAATCCACGGACTCAGGGGCCTGCCGAAGTATCTGGTGGCAAAGCCTGGCCTGAACAGCGGATTCATGATTCCGCAGTACACGGCCGCGTCGATAGTCAGCCAGAACAAGGGACTCTGCTGGCCTGCATCCTGCGATTCCATACCTTCCTCGCAGGGCCAGGAGGACCATGTGAGCATGGGTTCCAACTCCGCAACCAAGCTGGTCCGTATAGTGGATAACACCGAGACCGTGCTGGCAATAGAACTTTTCAACGCTGCGCAGGCCATGGATTTCCGCAGGCCCGCCAAGACATCTCCCATGCTCGAAAAGGTGCTGGAGGACTACCGCAAGCAGGTTCCCTTCCTGCCGAATGACAGCTATATGCACCCCTACATCGAGAAATCCATAGAATTCCTTCGCAACGAAACCCTGCCGTTATGACGCTTTTCATCAACATAGGCGAGCTTGCCGGAATTGCCCCGGAAGGCCTACTGCGCAAGCAAGGGGCCGAAATGGCCGATGCCGGCATTCTCCGCAACGCCTGGCTGGCCGAGATGGACGGACGGATAGTGGACTATGGCTCCATGGCCAGCTGCCCCGGGGCTGAAAACGTAGTGGATGTGGCCGGAGGGATGATCCTCCCCGCATTCTGCGACAGCCACACCCATCTGGTATATGCCGGTAGCCGCGATGCTGAGTTCCTGGACAAGCTTTCCGGGCTAAGCTACGAGCAGATAGCTGCCCGCGGGGGAGGCATACTGAACTCGTCCGACCTACTGAACTCTACCTCCGAGGACGAACTTCTCCGCCAGTCCATGCCAAGGGTGCTGGAACTGATGGCCAAGGGCACTGGTTCCATGGAGATAAAAAGCGGATACGGCCTGAATCCGGAGGGGGAGATGAAGATGTTGAGGGTCATCCGCCGCATAAAGGAAAGCGTCCGTGCGCAGGTCCGTTCCACCTTCCTGGGCGCCCACGCCGTGGGCAGGGGATACGGCCACGCGGACTATGTGCAGGCCGTCATCGACATGATGCCAGAGGCCGCTGGGCTGGCGGACTATGTGGATGTTTTCTGCGACGAGGGCTTCTTCACGCCCGAAGATACCGCCCGCATACTTGAGGCCGGGGCCGCCCATGGCCTGCGCGGGAAAATCCACGCAAACGAACTCGCGGTCAGCGGGGGAGTGCAGGTGGGAGTGAAGTACGGAGCCCTGTCGGTAGATCACCTCGAGCGCACTACCGATGCCGAGATAGAAGTGCTGAAGGGCAGCGGGACCATGCCCGTGATGCTGCCGGGCACGTCCTTCTTCCTGGGGATTCCCTACGGCCGAGCCAAGGACTACATCCGCGCCGGGCTGGGAATCGCCCTGGCATCCGACTACAATCCGGGCTCTTCCCCTTCGGGAGATATGCGCTTCGTGATGGCCTTGGGCTGCATCCGCATGGGTCTGACGCCCGCGGAGGCCTTCAACGCCGTGACCATCAACGGGGCCTATGCCATGGGATTGAGCGGAATTACTGGCTCGATCACCCGCGGAAAGCGGGCGGATCTGATACTTACGGATCCGGGCTGGACACAGACCAAACTGCCATATCTGCATCACAGCCCCTTCATCCGTTCGGTCTATCTTGCGGGAGAACTGCTTCCGTAAACTTCCTTAAAAGCTTTCCTGTAGATGTCTCCGACCGGCAGCTGGGTGCCGTCGGACAGTTCCACCGTGCTTCCGGATGCCCGTACTATGTTCGGGATTGATACTATGTATGAACGGTGGATGCGCACGAAGCGGGAAGAGGGCAGCTCGTTCATCAGCTTCTTCAGGCTGTAAAGCACCATCAGCGGGGCGGCATCTCCCTCCAGATGTATCTTGATATACTCGCTCATGCTCTCT
>JAILMV010000099.1 GCA_024692185.1 Bacteroidales bacterium
GTGGTATGCTGCTCGTCCGAAGATGCCATCTCCTTCCTGAAGGAGCGCGGAATCCGCATCCTGACCGCACAGCTGCAAGATTCGTCGGTCTATTATGATGTGGATATGACCTGTGGGACTGCTATAGTGATGGGCACCGAAGCTACCGGACTGACGCCGCTGTGGCGCAAGGCCGCGGATGCCCACATCCTTATTCCCATGCTTGGCAAGCTGGATTCGCTGAACGTCAGCGTTTCCGCAGCCATTCTGCTGTACGAGGCCGTGCGGCAGAGGCAGTAAATGTTTGAGATTGACATGAAAAGATTCTTGTTGATACTGATTCTTGCTATATCCGCTGTCCCTGCCATCGGGCAGCGCATAGATCCTGATTCATATTCCCGCGAGTTCAGCGGCGGCGTAGGCGTGAGGGGATGCCTGGAGAGAAATGTGAGTTATGGTTCCAGCAGCTTGTTCTGGTTCAATTACAGTCAGTTCTACAATCGTCATCTAGGTATGCGCATCGGAGCGGAGTTCATGCCGGACGGGCTGGATTCCGAGAGCTATTTCGGTTTCCCTATAGCCTTCTCGTTGAGGACCGGAATGCGCCAGACGAGCGATGCCATGCTCTATGGTGGCGTATTGGCGCTGGACCTGCTGGATACTTTCGTGTGGGACAGCGACGACCTCTTCGTGGATATGCTGGCAGTGTTCTTGCTGTCCATGGTGAACCGTGCGGAATTCCATATAGGACTCACTCCGGGTTACTTCTTTGATTCTGATTTCCTGGACGACTCCAACAGCAGTGCCTTAAAGGGGCTTTATTGTTCTGCGGATGCGGGGTTAAACTTCTCTTGGCGCATCTGGCGTTTTACCCTGAACGCGGCACCGACCATCCATTACAACCTGACCGGGAACTATGCCCGTACGGAGGAACCATTCAGGTGGATGTTCTCGATGAACTTCGGGCTGGGCTTCCTGTTCTAGAAAAATAAAAGCGGCGGATGAAAATCCGTCGCTTTTTTGTGGAGAATAGGGGATTCGGACCCCTGACCTCTTGCATGCCATGCAAGCGCTCTACCAACTGAGCTAATCCCCCGATTGGGACTGCAAAGATAGTTTATTTTTATAAACCTGCAAAAAAATTTAAGCTCTTTCCATCTCCCGGCGCATATCTTTTTCTTTTATGGACTGCCGTTTGTCGTATTCCTTCTTCCCGCGTGCCAGGGCGATGTGGAGCTTGGCATAGCCGTTGTCGGCGATGTAGAGCCTCACTGCCACAATAGTGAGGCCCTTGGTCTTGACTGCCTGGGCGAGGTGGCGGAGTTCGCGTTTGGTAAGCAGGAGCTTGCGGTCGCGCATGGGTTCGTGGCCGTTCCAGCTGCCCCAGAAATAGGTTGCGATGTTCATTCCCTTGACGTAGAGCTCGCCGTTTGCGAAGTAGCAGAAGGCATCCTGCAGAGAGGCCTTGCCGGCGCGGAGGCTCTTGATCTCGGTACCCACCAGCACAATACCGGCGTCGTAAGTCTCGATGAATTCGTAATCGAAACTTGCGCGCTTGTTGCGTATCTGTATGGTACTTTTAGCTTTGGGCATAATGGGATTGCAAAGATATGAATTTCTATTGAAATTGCTATCTTTGTCATCTATGCCTAAAATCTCCAAAGCCATACTCGCAGAACTGCCTCAGCCGGAGCGTATAGACATCCCGGCGCTGGCGTCCGACCTCCGTTCGGGAGCCGTGGAACTGCTCTGCGTGCTGGGCCCAACCGCCTCGGGAAAGACCAAATATTCGGTGCGGCTGGCCCGGATGCTGGCGGAGGAGGGCCTGGAGGCCGAGATCATCTCCGCGGATTCCCGTCAGGTTTACCGAGGAATGGACATAGGCACGGGGAAGGACCTGGAAGAGTATCAGGAGATACCATATCGTCTGATAGACATACGCGAGGCGGGGACCCAGTACAATGTTTACGATTTCTGCCGGGATTTCTCCGAGGCTTACGAGGATATCCGTTCGCGTGGGCGGGTGCCCATACTCTGCGGCGGTACCGGCCTCTACATCAATGCGGTGACTGCGGGCTATGATTTCCGCAGCAGCAAGCCGCTGAGCGAACCCGGAGTCAAGCATCAGCAGGCCCCGCGCACTTTCTTCATCGGCACGCTGGTGGACAGGGAGACCCGCAATGCCCGTATAGATGCCCGCCTGCGGGCGCGTCTGCAAGAGGGAATGGTGGACGAGATCCGCGGCCTGCTGGAGCGCGGGGTGCCGGCCGAAACCCTCATAGCCTACGGCCTGGAATACAAATTCGTGACTCTTTACCTGCAGGGGGAACTCTCCGAGCAGGAACTCTTCGATAAACTATCTACCGCAATCCATCAGTTCGCCAAGCGCCAGATGACCTGGTTCCGCGGGATGGAACGCAGCGGTGTGCAGATCCATTGGGTGGAAGTATGATAAGATTCGCGGAAACCGGGGACATCCCCCTCATACTCGAGCTGCTGGGCTATGCAATGTGCCAGCTCCGCCAGGTCAAGGAAAGTCAGCTGCTCACCCCGGCAATGACGGGGCCCTTCGCTTTTACGAGAAATGCGGGCTGAAGCCCCAGAAATATGGAATGGAGGTAATTCTATGAAAGAAATCTATTTTGCAGGAGGATGCTTCTGGGGAACCGAGCACTTCTTTTCGGGTGTGGACGGAGTAGTGAGCGCCGTGAGCGGCTATGCCCAGGGTCGCGAGGATTTCGCCGGCCGGCCGAGTTATGAGCAGGTCTATACCGACACTACCGGTTTCGCGGAGACGGTGAAGGTCTGCTACAAGCCCGAGCGCATCTCCCTGGAAATGCTTGCAGACCTCTATTTCGACATCATCGACCCCCTCAGCCTGAACCGCCAGGGGCACGACGAGGGCACCCGCTACCGTACGGGAGTTTACTATTCGGACCCTGCCGACCTGCCCGTGCTGGAGGCCGCTTTCGAGCGTGCCGCCAAACGCGTGGGCCAGCCCATAGTGGTGGAACTCGAGCCTCTCAGGAACTTCTTCGAGGCGGAGGAGAGGCATCAGAAATATCTCGACAAGAACCCCGACGGTTACTGCCATCTGCCCTTCAAGACCTTCAGGTATCTGCGTATGTATCAGGATATTGCTGCTTTTCTTGGGGATGAGCCGGATCCGGTAGCCAGGATGGCGGAGGTGGCCGCTTTCATCTACGAAAGGATGAAGTTTTTCTGGGTGGGATTCTATGTGGTGCACGGCGAGCAGCTGGTTCTCGGACCCTTCCAGGGCCCTCCGGCCTGCCTGCGTATAGGATATGGCAAGGGTGTTTGCGGGACAGCCTGGAAAGAGGCCCGCACGCAGATCGTCCCCGACGTCGAGGCCTTCCCCGGCCATATCGCCTGCAGTTCCCTTTCCCGCTCCGAAATAGTTGTTCCCATATTCTCCAGCACGGCAGCAGTCTGCGGACGGGCAATGCCCGTACAGTCGGCCCCTAGTGGGTCACTGACGGGCCCTTTGCCCGGCGCGGATGGCCTTGTGGGAGCCGTGCTGGATATAGATAGCAAGGAGCTTGGGACTTTCGATGCGACGGATGCTCTCTGGCTCGAGAAAATCTGCACCCTGCTGTAGCGGACTACAAACTCTTCACGAAATCCAGGAACAGGGGATGAGGCCCCAGGACCGTAGTGGAATACTCCGGATGGAACTGCGTACCTATGAACCAGCGCAAGCCGGGAATCTCCACTATCTCCACCAGCCCGCACTCCTTGTTGATGCCGGTACAACGCATTCCTGCGGCCTCGTAGGCCTCCTTGTAATCGTTGTTGAACTCATATCTGTGGCGGTGCCTCTCTTCGATGCGGCCCTTTCCGTAGATGCTCCTCACGCGGCTGCCTGATTCAAGCTCGCAGGCGTAGGCCCCGAGCCTCATTGTGCCGCCCAGGCGGGTCAGCTGCTTCTGGCTTTCCATCAGGTCGATCACATTGTGGGTGGTAGCGGGATTCATCTCCGCGCTGTCCGCATCTGCCCAGCCAAGAACGTCGCGG
>JAILMV010000130.1 GCA_024692185.1 Bacteroidales bacterium
GCAGGCAGGTCGAAATTGGCAACGGGCACGGCCGGTGCACCGCCGCTCATATCGAACACGGCGAATACCGGATAATGGTCGGAGATATACTTGTCGTTCCACTTGCGTTTGTCGGTGCGGAACATGTAGCAGGTGCTGATCCCGTTATAGTATATATGGTCGATCTGCTCGGAACGGGTACCCCACCAGTGGAAGGTTTCGTAGTAATCGGTCTTCTGTGCGTGCCAGCGGGCGCTGTAATAATTGTTGTCAATCGGAGTCATCGCAGAATCGTCTTCTTCCATGTTCCAGTCTCCGGTTAGGATGACAGGAAGATTTCCCGTATTCTTGTTGGAGATGGTACTGCGAATCAGGCTGATTTCCTTGGAGTGCGCTGCGCTGTAGATGCTTGGATGGGTATTCAGAAGGAAGAACTGCGTATTCGTCGGCTTATAGGTCATAATTGCCCAAGTCGATGTCTGCGGTACACCGTCTTCCATTTCACTGAATTTAGAGTTAGCTGTCGTCGGCGAGTTGGAATGCCAGATAGTACCGGAACTGTTGAGGGTGATAAGGTCTGTCCGGTAGAGGATGGTGCTGGATTCCTCGCCGTCCTGCGAGCCGGGGATAAGGCCCCAGTAACTGTCGTCTGCGAGAATATCCTTGCCGTTCTTGCGGCCAAGGCCATAGTAGCCATAGCCGCTGCAATTGTTTTTTATATCCCTCACTTGCTCTTTCTCCGCTTCCTGCAGGCCGATTACCGCCGGACGGTAGTAATTGACCATGGCGTAATATGCGCTCTTGCGGTTTGTCCAGTCGCGGTCGCCGGTGTCGGGGTTGTTGGTCTTGTCGCGGGCAGATGCGAAACGGACGTTGGACGACATAATCATCATGCCCTCGGGAATGGTGTCCGGTGCCGGAGTATAGGCCTGGGATGTGAGGGTGTACACTTTTGCGGCTAGGGCATTGAACGAAGAGTTAGTTGAGAATGTCATCTGCGTGCCGTCGGTGGCCCGTACGGTGAAACGCATTCCGCTGGCATAGTTTTGCGCAGGAATGAGCACATACATATTGTTGCCGAAGGCCAGACCGTCTCCCGGCGCATATACGACGACCCTGGAAGTGGCTCCGGATGCCGCCGTGATGCTGTTGAAGTCGGTGGTGAAAGGTCCGCTGACCTTCTCGCTCCCGAGGCTTTCGAACATCATGGATGATATCTTTGCGTCGTAAGTGCCGGGGACGGTAAGCTTGATGGCTGCCATCATGGGATTGAAGGTCAGGGAACCGGAACTGCCGCTGCCGACCATGACGAACGCTGACGCATCGTAAGTGTCCGAAGACATATTCTGAGTTGCGGGAAGGGTGATTCTTGCGCTTCCGGAACTGTAATTCGAGACGAAGGCAGCGGGGTATGCAAAATTGTACGGGGCGTTGATGTCGCCTGTAATCGTAAATACCGCCTTGCTGGTCCCGACATATTCGGAACCGGCCTCCAGGGCCGTGGAGGTGACGCCGTTCACGGAAATGGCGTCACCAGCTGCCCAGTAATTGGGATAGTAAGTACCGTTCTTTGCTCCCAGGACGGTTTTGGTGGCATTTTCCGAAGGTTGTGAAATATTGGCCTCAAAACTGGAGGTCTCAGGGACGGCCGGCTCAACAAGCGGCTCCTGAGTGCATGCCACGAGGAGCGCAAAAGCGAATAAACAGAACTTTTTCATACCGTCCGCTAATTATAGTTCCAACCAAAACCCTCGAGATCATCTTTTTCTTCAAGTTGCATCAGGTGATTGACACTGGCGCAAATGGGCCTGCTGGTTTCAACTATCGGAATCAGTTGTGTGGAGGGGGATATATATTCTTTCTTCATAGGTATTAGAAGTTGGCACCTTGAGGCGTGCAGGTCTTCTGGGGATTGCCGCCGAGCTGCGACCAGTTGGGCCCGGGGGCTGTTGTCTTCTGGCATTTGATCTTGTAGAGGATGGCGCCTTGCGTAGAGCTACCGGTTACATAGATCGTCCCGTCCGCCGCGATGGTAGGGCTGGTCCGGGGATTGTCAAGTTCTACGGAAGAAATGAGCTTGCCATCTGCAGAAGAAAGCTTCAGCAGCTTGTTTCCGCCGTAGTCTACCACATACAGATAGCCCATGGCATCGATGGCAGGAACTCCAGTGTTGTAATCGCCCTCGGTATTGTAAACCCAGCCCTTTTCGCCGGTTTTTCCATTCAGGCGGAAGACTTTTTCCGCAGCACGGAAATAAGCGTTGCCTTCGGCGTCGAGCACACAGCCAAGACCAAGGACACCGGCGGTGGAGTGGGTTTCCTGTTCAACCTTCCAGATGGGAGTCGGTGCGGATCCGAATACGTAATTGTCAAGGTTGTATTTGGCGCAAATCATGTTCTCGTTGTTGCTGGTAGAGCAGACATAGACGCAATGGTCGGTACTTACCGCCGGCTGACCGGCCTTTGTCAGGTAACCGTTGCCATCGGAATGGCGCATGCCAAGGAGATTGGTCTTTCGGCCGTCATCGCTGTTGGCCGATGTCTTCCAATTGCCGAGGGAGCCGTCAACCTGCGCTACGTGATACCCTCCTCCGGTTTCGGTGCCGGGTTCACGGCCCTGTCTGGTGCCGCCCCTGTTAGTTGCGTAAACGAGTTCACCATTATACCCTACGGCCATACCGCCCCAGGAGCCCTTGTCACACTCGAGTACCTGCACCAGGGAACCGTTGGATCGCCTGAAAACGGCGGCGTTCCTGGTGAGGTCGTTTCCGCTATTCGTCAGGACCACTGCGACGTAGTCTCCAAAGATTGCAGGAATCGTATTACGGTACTGTGAACTGTTCCCGGTATCGTGGTACCAGTTTTCACCGGACAGGTCCGGTTGGAGAGAGTACAGGCCGCCGTTGCCGGACTCGCTGTAACCATATTGTACTGGAATGTACACGTTGCCCTGGGAGTCGATGGACGGTGTGGGCGTCTGGATGTCGCGGTCGGTAATGCACGGTTCGCGTTTACCGATGTCGTAGGAGCCGAAAATGCTGCCGTCAGGATTAAATCCGACTATATGATAACCGGAAGATGCGACATATATTCTGTCGCCTGAAGGAGTTACGGCAGGAGCCGTCCAGTCCGCAACAGCGGTCCCCTTACCGTCGGTAGTGTCGTCATAGAGTTTACTCCATTCTATGGTGAGGTCGTGCCCTTCTGAGAGCGCGACGGAGAAGGTCTTGGAGGCGGTCGCCTTCTGGCCATAATGGTCTGTAACTGTGAGGCTTACCGGGATGTTGTCGCCATAGGTGTTGAACATTACCTCCGGGTTCTGCGCAGAGGAAACGATGCCTCCGATATTCCATTCCCATACCTCGATGCCGTCTTCCGATGTGGATTTATCCGTAAACTTGATGGTTTCGTCCATCATGGGATTCGCGGGGATCTCGAAGTCGGCAACAGGTTTTTGCTTTTCGGTGGAGCCTGTCTTGAATTGGAAGATTGCATATACCGGATGATGGTCGGATATCCACAGTTTTTCCCACTTCATATTGAGTGTGCGGAAGCGGAGACACTTTTCGAATCCGGCCCAGAAGATGTGGTCCAGGTGCTGGTGCTTGGAAATAGTGCTCTGACTGCCCCACCAATGGAAAGTCTCAATGTTGTCGGTGAGAGGCGCGGTCTGCCTGGCGCTGGCATAACTATCCAGAATTGGAGCGAGTATCGGATCCGTTTCTTCAAGGTTCCAGTCTGCTGAGAGGACGACCGGAAGCCCGGCTGGGCATTTTTCAGTAACGGTATTCAATATAACCTGAACTTCTTTGGGCTGAGAGGCCGAATACAAGCTGAAGTGTGTATTGATGTAGAAGAAGCGCCGCCCGTTTTCCTTGGCGGTGAGTACGGCCCAAGTCGCGGTGCGGCTCTGCCCGTATTGACCGTCGGTCATTTCTGGGAAATAGCTCCCCACTACATTAGGCGAGGGCGACAGCCATACAGTGCCCCATTCTTCCACCTGGATTTCATCAGTCTTGTACAGGATCGAGGTCGATTCTCCCTTCTGTGCTCCGTCCTTGCGGCCAACGCCTATGAAAGAATAACCTTTGCAACCAGCGACAATATCTGTGACCTGATTCATTTCAGCCTCCTGGAGACCGATTACCATGGGCTGCATCGTGTTCACCATCTGGAAGTAGCCTTTCTTGCGTACCTCCCAGTCACGGTCGCCGACATCGGGGTCATCCGCCTTGTTGCGGGCAGAGTAATAACGGACGTTGGAGGACATAATCATGAGACCTTTAACATCCTCGCTGGGGAGCGGGTCTCCATCATCTTTCTCTACGGTGTACCAGTTGCTATAGTCCAACTGTTGCTGCTTGTAGCAGGAAGGCAACAGCAGGGTAATGGACAGGATTGTTACTATGTGTTTCAGTGCTTTCATTACTGTATCTGTTTATTATTTTACCATCCGGGATTTTGGTCCAGTTTATATCCGTGGTTCTCATACTCGCGTATGACTTCTGCAGGAATGGGATAGAGGTACTGACGGCCATCGTCGTACCATTTACGCTTTACGACTACCTCATAGCGTAGATCGTAGCCGCCGTCCGGGTTCGTGTCCAGACGCAGGCCCTGCTCTGCAGAATCCTCAGGATAGACGTGTACGTATTTATTCTGAGCGTAACTGGGGACGTTTGCGTAGTCGTCATAGGTGACATAGAAATCCGCTGTGTCGTCGTCGTTTACCTTGAACTGGGCGTTCAATGTAGGCACGTGGATGCCGGTCCAGGGGACTCGTTCGAAGTTCTTGCCTTCCTTCCAGCGTTTGAGATCGTCAGGGCGGAAGCCTTCGTAAACCAACTCGATGGCCCTTTCACGGCGTATTTCGAGGATTACGGGGTCGTTGATGTCGGGATAGAACGTTTCCTTCAGGTAGGTGTCCACCTTTGTAGGCTTGGACAAAGTCACGCCGGGCTTGTCCTGGAAACCGGCACGAAGGCGAAGGGCGCCGATTGTGGCGGCCCAGTCAGCATCGGTGAGTTCTCCTAGTTCTGCCATAGCCTCGGCATAGTTGAGCAGCACTTCAGCGTAACGGAGGATGGGCTGGCTGTTCTCGTTTTTGGATGTTCCGTTCTTTTCCGTTGAGTCCTCGATGAACTTGATGGGCTGGTAGCCGGTGATAGCAACCCCGTCCACGATGTTGGGGCGGCGGTCCCGCCAGTTCCCACCCTTTATCTCATACCTGGGGCCTTTAACGGTTTGCGCCAGACGGGCGTCGCGGCCAGAGAATTCATTGATGAAGTTGATGGTCTTGTATGCGGTTTTGTCGGTGAACGGCGTACCGTCGGTGCACAGGTAGGTGAATATAAACGCCCTGGAAAGGCAGGGACATCCGCCATAGGTGGGTGAAGTCCAGTACCAGTTGGCGTCGCCAGTCACCAGGTCGATGAGGGAGGCCTGCACGCCCAGGATTACTTCATCGGTAATGATGTCCTTGGAATAAAAAAGGCTTCTGTATGCACCAAGAGATGGATTGTCGGTCAGATATGCATCTGCACAAACCTTGTTGTTCAGCTGCACAAGAGGGTCGTTGATAATTACCTTAGCGGCTGCAGCAGCCTCGCGGTACAGCTTGTTGGCGGTCCACTCCGCTGTCTCAAGGTTATGGTACTTGCGCCAGGATGCTTCCCAGAGACAAGCGCGGCATTTCAAAGCATATGCGGCATTCTTTGATATGCGAGTGTTGCTTTTCGATGAGGTGGTCTTGATTTTATCAGCAGCAAAGTCAAGGTCGTCTATAATATGGCTGATAATAACATCGCGGGAATCCCTGTTCTTGTACATCTCGTCCAACTCGTCATTCTTAAGGCAGTGGTCGAACCAAGGCACGCCGCCGTATTTGAATAGCTTGTTGTAGTAGAAGTATGCCCTGAACCAGCGGGCGAGGCCTTCATAATGGTCTTTCTCGGCCTGTGATACGGTGCAGAGGTCGCTGTGGAGGCCGTCAATAAAATAATTGACCGTACGGAGGTTGCCCCAGCCCCAGGATGTGGAGGTCTCAGCCGTATATGCACTGGTATAGAACATACTTACACTTTTAGCAACGCCATAATCCGAAGTCCCTTCGGCACTGGTGAGCTCGCTCAGCGTCGGCAGTTGTTTATAGAAAGAAAGTGAATATGCCTCCAGACCCTGTTCAGAGCCGAATACCAGGGATTTATTGCCGGAGGTTACCGGCAGTTCTTCGAGGGAGCAGGAATATAGACAGAACGCTCCCAGGGTGGCGATCAATATCATGTACTTTTTCATAACCGTCAGATTTTAATGGTTATACCAAGTGAGAACGTCCTTAGGGATGTGAGGCTGTTACCGTCGCCTAAGTTGTCGGTGCCGTTGCCCAGGTCAACGTCGGATCCGTGTGTGGCGGTGACAACGTCAACATCCGTAGTCAGTTTGTACAGAGGAGACCAGGTGTAAAGGTTTTCCCCTGAGAAATAAATGCTCGCACCGCCAAGACCTATCTTTTTCACCCATTTCGAAGGGAGATTCCATCCGACCTGAAGGTTCTGTAGCCGGCAGTATGCTGCGTTCAAAACATAGCGGTCCACTTTGTGCTGCCCCGAGAAGAAAATGCGATAATAGCCACTGTATTTGGGGAGGAAGGAATCGCGGTGTTCCGGAGTCCAGGCGTTGTTTACGGTCCAGGCAAGGGCGTTGCCGTAAGGTCGGTGATACTGGCCCCAGATAATGGATTCGCCGCTCGGATACCAGTCTTGTTTGCCTATTCCCTGGAACATGGCGGAGGCGTAGAATCCGTTCCACTCCAGATTCAGCGAGAGCGAGTAGTGATACCGGGGGTGCTTGTTTCCAACTATCTCCATATCGCCTGGATCGATAGCTGTCTGGGCGCCCTTATCGATCTGGTAGTTTCCGTTTTTATCTTCCAGGATTACGTCACCTGGCTTTGATATATATCCCTCGTTGATTTGGATTAGTTTGTTGGTGTAAGGGATCCCCTCACCGTAGTAATTGTTGATCTGGTTTTCGTCATCGAAGAATCCCACGAATTTGAATCCCCAGATTTCTCCGATTTCCTGACCCTCGTAATAGTCATCCAGAGACTTTGACGGGTTGTTGTAGCGGGTGATGAAGGAACGGTTGTCGGCAAGTGTGGCCTTGATCCCGAAATTGAGGTCGTGGCCGCCAAGTGGGAATGCATCGTCGTAACTCAGTGAGAGTTCGAAGCCGCGGGTGACCAGGTCGGCATAATTGCCCTTGGGTGCACTGGCGCCGTAGGTGTCCGGCAGTGACGGGCCCACAGTGTACATATTCAGTGTATTGCGCACGTAATAGTCGCCGGTAAAGTTGATCTTTCCGTTATAGAAACCGATGTCGATACCTCCGTCGATGGTCCTGGAAGTTTCCCAGGTCAGGTTGTCCGGAATCTGGCTCGGTATCGAGGTTATGCGCCTCTTGCCTTCACCATCTATGATGTTGCTGAGGTTGGAGAAACCGAACCTCTCCACAAATGAATACTCCGATACGTTTCCGTTACCGAGCTGGCCCCATGAGGCCCGCAGTTTGAGGTTGGATAAGATGGACGGGTTCACGTGCCACCAGTGCTCCTTGGAGACTCTCCAGGCTGCCGAGGCGGACGGGAAGAAGCCCCACTGCTGATTGGTCGGGAACTTGGAAGACCCATCGTAACGTCCGTTGAGTTCAAGCAGATAGCGTTCATCGTAAGAATAATTGAGCCTGGCGAACAATCCTGCGCTCTTCCACCGGCCCTCGTATGAATACTCAGTAAAGTTGTCTCCCATAGCCATATTGATGGACTCTACATCCTCGGAGATGAGCCCGTAACGCAACATCTGGAACGACTTCGATGCGTATTGTTCCCAGTTGAAGCCGGCCAGGACCTTGAAATCGTGCTTGTTGTTCCAAACTTTTGCATACTCTGCATAGGTATTGGTCGAAATATAGCTGCTGCGGAGCCAATACTCCTGAATAAAGTCGTTCACGCCGGGTGTCCCCCTCCAGGTAATTTCTCCCGGAGCCTCGCTGTAGCTGACCATCGTGTTCTTCTTCAGATTGTTCTCCCAGTTCGCCTTGAAGGAGAAGTCTGCGTTGAGCCTGAGGGTATGGTCGAAGAATTCCGCCCGGGCTCCTGTCGTGGTGGTCAGGTTGTTCCGGAATTTATCGGTATAATTCTTCCCGGTTACCAGACCGCCGATAGCTATTGCGCCGCTCTTGGTGAAGGTGCCGTCGGGATTGAAAACGGGTGCGCTCACATGACCCTCGTCCTGCATGCTGCGAAGGAACAGGCCGTTGCTGTTCTGGTTATGGCTGGCAGGGATATGATTCTTTTCGTAGTTGAACGAAATGTTTTCCCATATTTTCAGCCAGCTGAACGGACGGGCCGTGATTTTGGACCGCAGGGCTGTCGTGAAGTATTCGTCAGGGTTGAAATTCAGGATGCCGTCGTACTTGTAAATGCGGCCCGATACGTAGTAGTCGATTTTCCCGGACGTACCGCTTGCGGAAAGGTTGTGCGTGCGGGCCATCGTATAGGGCTTGTATATAATTTTGTAGTAATTGGTATTACCGTAGTAAACATATCTTCCGCTCTCGTCCACATCCACTTCATCGGTGATTCCCTTTTGCTTGCGACGAAGAAATTCATCCAGCCATGCCTGCGAAAACTCCTGGCTTGTGTTCATTCCGGAGGGCTCATAGCCCCAATAGTTGTAATATGCGTCCCTGAACAGCTTAGCATATACATATCCGTCATCCACGATGTTCGGAAGGTTGCTCGGCGTCAGGAAGGAGATGTTCTCGTTATAGCTGAAATTGAATTTACCCGCTTCGTTCGATGCGCTCTTGGTTGTTATAAGAACTACGCCGAACGTTGCACGGGAGCCGTAGATGGAAGCCGAGGCCGCATCCTTCAGCACGGAGACGCTCTCGATGTCGTCCGGGTTAAGCAGGGCCGGATCGCCTTCAACACCGTCTATGAGCACCAATGCATTGCCGCCGCCGCCCACCGAGGTGGTGCCTCGGATGTTGTAATCGGCGCTGCGGCTTGGCTTGCCGTCAGAAAGCGTGATATTCAGGTTGGGGATTGCCCCCACAAGCATCTGGGTGGCGTTCGATGACGGACGCCCCGAGAACACTTCCGAGGAAACCTGGTCTACGGCACCTGTGAGGTTCGCCCTTTTCGCGGTGCCGTAACCTACGACAACCACCTCATTCAGGAACTCGGCGGAAGAGGCCATTCTGACTTCTACGGGACCAGGGCCGGAGACTGTAAAAGTGTAGTCTTTATATCCCAGAGATGAAACGACAATCTCCTGCCCAATGGAGGCTGAAATCGAAAACTGTCCGTCAATGGACGTGACTGTTCCGATGGACGTCCCTTTGACGAATACACCGGCTCCGATTACAGACTCGCCGGTGGCGGCGTCCGTGACGACGCCGGTGACCGTCAGTGACTGTGCGAAGCCGGTTACGGCAAAGAAAGCCAGCAGTAATGATGAAATAAAACGTCGCATATGGTTATCCGAATAACTATTTGATGCAAAAGTAACCCGGACAGCCGCAAGTTGCTACAGTAATTATTTATACAATTGCAACGATTATTTATTTTTGACAGCTGCCGGCCGCTTTGAATTTCAAAATGTTTCCTCCGGGCAAGCTTTCTGTCGCCAAAGGTCTCGGATGTGGCTCACTCCGGTGTAACCTGCCGCCTCAAGGATTACATTTACATGAACGGTTGCAGCTTCATCGCCGAGTAAGGTGCGTATCGCGCAGACCTTCTCCCCAGCCGACCTTTCCGATTACCAACATATCCGGGTCGTTCCAGTGCCCCGGGCCGGAGAAAGGAGCAAGATTCCGTTGTTTCACAAATCCGATGCGTACGACACGATCCCATTTGTCCGTCAGGTCACCGTGCGTCCTCCAGAGATTGCCGCCCGCTTCCTGCCCCCAGGTCCAGACATTCTCCAGTCCATACTGGCCGAAGCAAAGCCACGGCCCAATACCAATGTGAAAAAGACGCTGAATACCTTGTACATATTATTTCATCTGTTTTGACACGTTGCGGACCCTCCACTGGCGCGGAGTCATGCCGAATTCGCGCTTGAAGCACTCGGAGAAGAAGGAATGGGTGTTGAAGCCCACTGCCAACGCCACTTCCTGTACCGATATGGAATCGTCCTTGAGCAGTTCCACTGCCTTGTGAAGACGCATCTTCATCACGTACTCCATAGGGGAGATATCGGCATACTCCTTCATCTTATTGTATAAGGAGGAGGGCGACATACAAACCCTTTCGGCTATATCGTTTATGGTGATGTTCTTGTGCAGATTGGTTGATACATATTCCTGGATGCTCCGGAGGAACTTCTGTTCCATAGCCGATACCCTCCCGGTGGGAAGTTCCCCGCCAGAAGGGAGCGACGAGATGTAGAACTCGTACACCCTTTTGCGGTTTTCGATGAGGTTATCCACCGTACTACGCAGTTTCTTCGGAGAGAACGGTTTCTCCAGGTAGGCATCGGCTCCGCCCTCCAGACTTTCCTGCATGAATACGTCCGGGACTTCGGCCGACAGCAGAATAACCGGGATGTGACTTGTGGCCAGATTGCCCTTCAATGCCTTTGTAAGGGCGATTCCATCCATCTCCGGCATTATTACGTCAGATACCACAAGGGTGGGCGATGCTCCGGATTCTATCTTTTGGAGGGCCTGACGGCCGTTCGAGGCAATGATGATATTGTAGCTCTCGCCAAGAATATCGCCTATGACGCGGGCCATATCCTTATCGTCTTCCACAACCATAATCGACTTGTCTTTGATTTCAACCACAGGCAAGGCGGACTCAGGAGAGGATTCTTCCACGCAAAGAGGTATGCTGAAGATAAAGCGGTTCACCTTCAGGTCGTCGTCCATGGAGAGCGAGCCGCCAAGAAGCGTTGCAAACTGACGGCTGGTGGAAAGGCCCAGGCCGGTCCCCTCCACATTGGCCGACGAACTGTCTTCGTAGCGGTAGAACGGCTGGAATATCTTTTCCCTCTCCTCTTCCGGAAGGATGGCGCCGTCGTTCTCCACTATAATGTGAGCATCGCTTCCATCAACCGACAGCACAATTGAGGATCGGCTCTGGGAATACTTGAGCGAGTTGGAGAGAAGATTGTCAAAAATACGCCCCAGTGAACGGACATCCGTTTCGCAGTACACCGGCGTTTCCGGCAAAGTGAGCGCAAGACTCTTACCCTCCTGGAGGAACATGGGATGGAAACGGCGGTGTGCGTCTTTTAGGACGCTGCGCACGTCCAGGAATTCCGGGTGAATCTGGAAAGTGGAATCGGTAAGCTTCCGGAAGTCCAGAAGTTCATTGATAAGAACCGTGAGCTTAAGGGAATTGCGCCGCATAATATCCAGGTTCTCCTGCACGGAGTTGTCCGAGGAGCCCGAGAACTTGTGGATAAGGGCATCAATCGGAATCTGCACAAGGGACAGAGGCGTTCTTATTTCGTGGGCAATGCTGGAAAGGAATTCCAGCTTTGAGTCCAGCAGTTTGCGTTCCTGTTCCCGCGCGGCCTTGACTTTTGCTCTGCGAGCTGAAAAATATGTAAGGGTAACGGCTATTGATACGAACAGGAGTAGGTATAAAAACAGGGCCACGGGGCTCAGCAGCAGGGGAGGCTGCACCCTGAGTCCCATAGTGGTCTCGGAACTCTCTTCTCCGGACAGTGAAAGAGCCTTCAGCTTGAGGTCCCACTTCCCGGCGGGGACATCGTAGACCGTGAATGTCCCGCCCTGCACCGGTTTCCAGTCGTTGAAACCTTCAATCTTCCAGTATATTTCCCGGCTTGGAAAACGCTCATAATCCAGCGTGGACACATTTACGGCAAAGGAGTGTATCCTGCGGCCGATATTCAAGGATGCAGGACATATATAATGGTTGTCGTCTGCATCCTCAGAGGAAGACAACGTGTACAGTGAAGATACCACCGGTGCTGCCGGACCCGAAGACTGCTCCCTATGGGCTTTAGCAGAGAAGGAGATAAAGCCGTCGGAAGTGCCTGCGTAGAGCGTACCGTCTGAAGAAATGAAATTTGATGAATAGTTAAAACTGTCAACTTCAAGCGCTTTCCTTGGGATAAGCGGCAATTGTCTTGAGTCGTTCGGATTCAGGACGTGGATACCGTGCGCTCCTGTCACCCAGAGCAGGCTGACATCCGTTTCTTTCGAAATCTTAAGGGGGCGCGTCTCCAGATTGTTGCGCGGCTGGAAGATGTTCAGGCTGGGCTCGTACTCCCACAGCCCGTTGCCCTCGGATGTGACGAATACCCTTCCTCCGGCATCTTCTATAATGTCGGTAAGGATGTTGGAGATGGGAATGGTGTATGTGGAAAGTACGTTTCCAGAATAGCGGTAAACTGTGCCGCCTATACTGGCTACCCAGACGCTGCCGTCCGTGGTGCAGATGATGCTGCAGACCTGCGAGGCGGGCATGAAAATTTCCCTTGTGAACCTGCCGTCGGGTCGGTCCAGACCTGCAATGAAACCGTTTTTGCCTCCTATCCAGAGCCGTCCGGAAACATCCCTGCAGAAGGCATAGGCGGACTTGCCGGCCTCCGGGAAAGCAGTCATTCGTCCGGTTTCGGTGTCAATCAAAGTCACCGGTATGTCTTCGTCGATGGTCCCCACCCAGAGCCCGGCTCCTTCGGACATCAGGCCCGTGATGTTCCTTTCCGGGAGGAACTGCCCGGCGCTGCGCTCATTTCCTGCTTGCGGATCCAGGCAGAGCAGGCCCCTGGTGTCACTGCCTATCCAGATTCGGCCGTCCGGTGTTTCTGCAAAGTCCCTTGCTTTGAACCTGCCGCCGGCAAATTCATTGGAATAATGCCTGAAATGTATTCTGTCCTGTGTGATCTGGGCCAGGCCTTCAAACAGGGTTCCCGCCCAAACCTTTCCGTTACAGTCTTCCGTGAGACAGCGGAAGGAATTGTCATGGAAGGGGCGTATAACGCGGACGAGCGCCAATGTGCTGTCCAGAACATGTATTCCATCTCGAGCGGCGACCCAGAGTTCCCCGGAGGAATGCTGTATGGCGTCCCTCATCCGGCTCACCATAGGCAAGGGCTCAAACTTCATGCTTTGGAGGTCTAGTGTGCAGGCGGACTCGTTCTCTATTGAGATCAGGAGATGGCGCCCGACTGCCACGGTGCGGTAAACATCGGCACCGGGGATTGAGTTTCCGCCTTCCGGCGTCAGGCACTCCGGCTCTGACATTCCGTCCGAAGAGATGTACAGTTTACCGTCTTTGGTAATTGCATAAACAACACCTTCCGGAGTACAGCAGACAGTCTCAGCGACTACCTGTGTCGTTTCTGCCAGGCCGGAAGAAGTGTTGAGCCTCACAAGGTTGCGACCTTTAACATCTACCCAAAGGAAGCCTGTTTTACTGTAACACATCTGTCTGATGGGAGCCGTGCCCAGTTCCGGGCAGTCAAAACGGCGCATTTCCAGGCGCTCCCCATCCATCCGGTACAAACCTTCTGACGTGCCGGCCCAGATTGTCCCAAATTGGTCTTCGGCAAGGATGAAGACCACCGGCGGCGTTGCGTAATCTGCGCCGGGAAACGCGACCTGGGCGATGTTGCAACCGTCATACAGGTCAAGCCCTGCGTTGGTGCCAATCCAGAGAAAGTGCCGGGAGTCCATCAATACATCGTTGACACAATTGTCCGACAACCCGGCCTGCATGTCAAGACGGGTAATCTGCCAGTCCTCCGCCCCGGCCCTAAGGGTGGAGACGAGAATGAGTAGTATCGGGAGGGTCTTTCTCAACATTTCTGCAAATTAATTACATTCTTGCCTCGGCGTACGGAATGAGGGACCCCGTTGATGAAAAGTGTATAGGGCTTGTTGGTGCGGACTGTCACCCTGCCGCCGTCGTACATTATGTCGGTATTGATTTTCCCGAACGACAGATTCCGGATACCATGGCGACAACTCTGGTGCAGATTCCATCGGACGGTAGCAGTCGGTGCATCGACGTCGTAAAAACCGATAACGTTTTCGATAAACAGCGAAATGGGCCCCAGGGCAGACCATCCGCAGAAATCAGCCTTAACCGCTTTAACGTTTTTTGTGCCCTCCTTCTTGCTGGCGGGCTCTGGTTTGTTGGGGTTATAACATTCCCAGATTGTGTGCGGGTCATAATGGGAGAAGGTCTGCCACTGATGCTCCACTATAGCCTCGGCCGTTTGGTTCGCCTCCTCATAAAAACCGTATTTCTCCAGAGCCTTTATGCTCATATAAGCCGTAGGCAGCCACATCGATCCTTTCCAGTAGTTCCCATCCGGGTCGAAATCGGAATCGTCCCTTGAAACGGAAACCCAGGGGACGACTCCGCCAAGCTTATTATCCTGCAAGGCAAAACGAATCATTGCCTCTGCCTGCTCCTGAGAGGGAATCTCCGCAAGCATAGGCCAGAAAGATGCAGGGGTAAGAACGTGGGTTTTAGTAAGATCGCCTTCACGGATATCATAATAGCAGCCATCTTTATCATCCCAGTAGTACTTATTGACCTTCTCTTTCAGATCCTGATATTTGGCTTGGAATTCCTGCTCTGTGGCAGTATCTCCGGCAACTTTGGCGAGACGGAAAATGTAGAGTGCGGAGAGCGCCTGCTGGGAAATAGCGTCTATCCAGAACATTGGCATGGCCCTTTTTCGCGGGGTGTTATCCATACCGCTCTGCCAACTCTGCCATTCATAACCGATTCCTTTATACTGGATGCGAACGCCATCATTGCTGATGGGGAAAGGAAAACTGCTGTCATGGTTCATGGTGTTGAACAGCTCGAAATGCTTCTGGAGGAAACGTTTTTTCGTAATGAGCTCCCGTATATGCGGCGTGTCGGCAGTGAATTTATAGTAATCATTTTCTACCCATGCGAAGAAAGGCGGGTTATCCGGATGCCATACGCTGAGTGGGGATCCGGCATTTTCGTGCAGGGTATAGTAGAAATTGTCGAGTGTCTCTATTCCGGGGAATAGCTTCGGAGCATACTTGCAGAACATCACCATGAATTCCGAATCCCATATCCAGATCACCTCGTCACGAAAGCCTTCGTCCATATACCGTGGCTGGACCAGTCCAGGCTGATGCTTTATATGGTCCTTTGCCTGCTCCCATGCCACCCAGTATAAATCCACGTATTCCGGTTTGCCATCGAATACCGGTGAAGGAATGCCTGTCAACCGTTCATCTGCACCGAGCTGACAGGAACATGTCAACGGAATCAGCGACAGCAGAATCAATATGAGGACGACTTTTTTCACAGCGTTGCTTTAATTCAGTAAGCATTTATTTCTTATTGTAATAGGCCTTGAGGGCGGCGACGTCGGCTTCGCTCAGGACGTCTGAGGTCATAATGAACTCGTCCATACGGGCAGGGATCTTATATTCCAGGTTCCCGGTACCGTCCTGACCGATGTTGAGGGACATTGAGTCGAAGGACGTATTGGCAAGCGAACTTGGAATCACGGATTCGTCACCTTCAAAAGTGAAGTCGTAATATATACGGACCTTGCGGTTCGGACGGTCCACCGTCAGGATAACATGCATCCAGCCGGTATCATAGTTAGTCGGCAGGAGCCGGACGTAGTCCATCCTGTTCTTGCCTCCGTCGCCTGCATTGAACTTGATGTCCCGTGTGCCCCTGTAAGACAGGATGAAACCCTTGTACACTCCTTCCTGCCAGTCTTTGTTGGAAATCAGCGACGGGTCAGCCTTTTCCGGAGTCACCGGAGAGGCCTTCAGCCAGAAGGCTACGGAGAAGGAACCGGTGCCCACTTCAACGTTCTTTAGCGTGACGTAGCCGTTATTCAAGTCCACACCTTTGCTATAGTAGGCGTCGGCATACGACAAGCTGCCGTTGGAAGTGGTCGTCACTTTCCCAAAAGCGTCTCCTATGTTGCCGTCGAACGGCAGGTATGCGACCACATTGTGCCCGGAGAGCAGGGCCTGCATCTGGCTAAGTGCCGGAGTAGGCTCCGTCTGATGGTTTCGGTATTCCGCGCCCGGATCTTTATGTGCGTCTGCCTCGGTGACATCCTTGAAGACGCCGGCAGGGACGCGGCCGGTCCAGGTGGAAGGACACTCGACCCCGAGCGCATAGGCGGCAATCGCCGCAACGTCGCGGGCCTCGGCTTCAACGATGGTGCCGTCAGCCACAGTCTTGCCTGAAACCCCGAGGAAGACATTTCTTTCCACATCGGTGTCACCGCCGTGGCCCTTGTTGATTCCGCCGTGGTCTGCGGTAACGATGAACAGGGTGTTGTCAAGAATACCCTTCGCTTTCAGCTTGTCATAAATGCTTCCGATGAGCGCATCTACCGTACTGATCGTGGCCAGATAGATGTCGGAGCCGAAACCGTACGTTTCGCCTATGTCGTCAGGGGACGAAAACTGGACGAACATCAGTGCGGGGGTGTTGGCAGTCAGATATTCAAGGATTCTGCCGGTAACTTCGGCGTCATCGGCACCTGTCCCTTTTACAACATCAAGACCGTTTTCGACGATTCCGACATTGATGGGGTTCCACTCGACGAAGGAGGCCAGCGCCGCATCCGGCAAGGCACCGCGCACTACCTTGAAGATGGACGGATAGGGGCTATTCGCCGGATAAGGTGTATTCTTGATGATGTCGTTGGTGAGCCCATGATACTCAGGAAGGACGCCGTGGAGGATGGAGCCCCAGCCCTGGGCACTCATGGAGGGCATACCAACCCTACACGTGTACGTTGTGGCCTCTCCGGCGAATATCTCGTCGCACCGGGGAGTGTCCGTGTCCTTGAAGAACGCTCCGGCTCCGTCGGCGCCTATGATAATGACGTGTTTGTAGGCACCTTTCGACACCACTACCTCCGGAACCCCGGGTCCCGGAGGATCGGGCGGAGTGGGTGGATTGTCGTCAATGTTTTCCTTGGAGGAGCAGGAAACAAGGACGCAAAGCAGTAATGCAGAAAGGAATGAGGATAAAGTTTTCATATCAATGCGAAGGTACTTCTTTTTTCAGATATTGAAAAGCGGCCTGGGCCGATGTGTGGCCTGGCCGCTTGGTTCACGATAGCCAACTTGTGGACTAGTTGCTCTGGTAGCAGCCTGGCCAGGAGGT
>JAILMV010000015.1 GCA_024692185.1 Bacteroidales bacterium
GGCACCGACTTCGCCCACACCCTTGACGCCGGGCACGTTGTCGGCAGCATCTCCGCAGATGGCCAGCATATCGATTATCTGGTCCGGGCGGGATATTCCGTACTTTTCCTGGAGGCGGGCGATGTCGAAGAGTTCGTCGTCGCCGCCTTTCTTGCCGGGCTTTACCTGGAAGATATGCGGTTCCAGCAGCTGGCCGTAGTCCTTGTCGGGGGTGACCATATATACGTCGAAGCCTTCGCGGGCGCTGCGTTTGGCCATGGAGCCAAGCACGTCGTCAGCTTCGAAGCCGGGAATCATCAGCACCGGGATATTCAGGGCCTGGACTATCTTGGTGAGGGGTTCGAGGGCATCTATCACCAGCTGGGGAGTTTCCCCGCGGTTGGCTTTGTACTCGGGATAGAGCTGGTTGCGGAAGGTGCCTCCGGGAGGGTCGAAGCCAACTGCGATATGCGTGGGCTGCTCCCTGCGGATCAGCTCCAGCAGGTATTTGGTAAAGCCGAAAAGGATGGAAGTATCCACCCCTTTTGCGTTTATCATAGGCCTGCCCAGGAAGGCATAGTACATCTTGAAGATGAGGGCATGCCCGTCAATCAGAAAAAGTTTCATACGTAATTACAAATTTGAAACTTTTTTCGGAAGTTTCAAACAAAAACGAAATAAATACTATCTTTGTTGCATAATAATTGACGCAATGGCAATCAGTACTTCAAAGTCCTTCAGAATAGGCATCACCGATGCTGCAGCAGTGCTGCTCATTTACATGGTCCCCACGCTTTCGCATGCTTTCTCCATCCCCTTCTTTATACTGGATCCTATGCGCATTGCCGTGCTGGGAGCGCTGCTGCTCACCCGCAATTGGAAGAATTCGCTGGTACTGGCAGTTACCCTGCCCCTGTTCTCGGCCTTGGTGGGAGGGCATCCGCTCTTCCCTAAATGCGTTCTGATAGCCATTGAACTTTCCGCCAACGTGCTGCTGCTGAACTGGATGATGAAGAAGATGAATGCGGGCATAGCCGCTTTCGCGAGCATCCTGCTCAGCAAAGTCCTTTATTATGCTCTCAAATACGGAGTGCTGGCCGCCGGGCTCATGCAGATGGAACTTGTATCCACTGCAATATGGAGCCAGCTGATAGTTGCTTGCGCAATATCAGCCGGCTTCGCTTTGGTATTTAAGAATCAGAGTAAGTAAGACCCCGCCTACTGCCTGGCCAGTCGTTTTTCGCTGGGAATCAGAATTGCACAGAGAGCCACGCCGATGATGGCGCCGATGGCTACCGACAGCATTGCCGCATCCCAGGAAGAGCCGTTGGCTATGCCACCGACCACAATCTTGGAGCAGACAGCATCACCGATAAGATAGCCGAAGAGGCCTACGAATCCGGCTGCCGTGCCTGCAGCGTTCTTGGGGACGAGGTTCAGGGCCTGTACTCCGGTAAGGGCAACGGGACCATAGATGAAGAATCCAATCATGCACAGGGCCACATATACCAGAGTCTTCTGGGCGGAAGGACCGACCTCGATGATGCCGGCACCGACCATCCAGTATAGCAGAACGCCCAGTCCGCAGAGGAACATGCAGATGACGTTCATAGGGGCACAGCGGCCTTTGAAGAACTTGGAAGTTGCCCAACCGCAGGCTATGGTTCCAACGGCACCCACGATATTGTGGACGGAGAAGGCTATCTTGCTCTCCGCGGCAGTCATGATGCCTTTGGCCTGAAGATAGGTAGGAGCCCAGTCGCCGATGCCATAACGCACCATATAGACGGCCACGTTAGAGATGGCGACGACCCAGAGTAATTTATTCTTTAACACGTAATCCACGAAGAGGACCTTGAAAGGAAGCTTCTCTCCGGTAGCGCCTTTGGACTTTATTCCGCTGTGGTCATTCCTCCAGTCTGCTACGGAAGGCAGGCCGCAGGATTCAGGAGTGTCGCGGATAGCCCACCAGCAGAAGAGGGAGATGGCCAGGGCCACGAGTGCAGGGAAGACGAAGTTACCCTTCCAAGTCTGGACTACTCCGAGGTCGGCTGCAAGTGCCACGCCGGCAATCGCGAGGAAGCCGAGGGTGAAGGAACCGATGGTATGGGAGACGTTCCAGATGCTCATCTTGAAGCTGCGCTCGTTCTGGCTGAACCAGTGCGCCATTATACGGCCGCAAGGAGGCCAGCCGAAACCGCTCAGCCAACCTACTATAAGCATCAGCACGAATATGACTACGGTATTGAGTGCGGTATTGGTTCCGAAGGGAATCAGGCCGACGGACATCATCACCAGAGATGAAAGGATGAGGCCCACGACCAGGAATTTCCTGGCATCGGAGCGGTCGGAGACGCTGCCCATCACGAACTTGCTGAATGCGTATGCAATCGATACTGCAGACATTGCCAAGCCGACCTTACCTGCGTCCAGAATCCCGTCGTTAATCATGTCGGGAGCTGCCAGGGACAGGTTTTTCCTTACAAGATAATATGCGGCATAACCAAGGAAAGCACCGAGGAAAACCTTCAGACGCATCGCCTTGTATTCTTTATCAACTTTTTCTGCCGGAATTTGAGCCTTAGGTTTGGGAGGATCAAGAAAACGAGCCATTGATGAAATTTGTTTTAGTTATACAAATATAAGAACTTTTTCCTCTATATTTGTGAATATACTATATGGAAAACGACGAAAAATATATGCGTGAGGCTCTTGCAGAGGCAAAAGCCGCTGCTGCCGAGGAAGAGATTCCAATCGGAGCGGTGATTGTGTGCAAAGGACGCATCATCGGAAAGGGGCATAACATGGTGGAAAGGCTGCACGATGCCACCGCCCATGCCGAGATGATAGCAATAACGGCAGCCACCGAGGCGCTTGGAGGCAAGTACCTGCAGGACTGCACGCTATATGTTACCGTCGAGCCGTGCCCCATGTGCGCAGCGGCCCTCAACTGGAGCCAGATCAGCCGTATAGTCTATGCAGCCCCCGATCCCCGGCGTGGCTACAGCCTCTACTCCCCTTCCCTTCTGCACCCCCGTACGGAGGTCCTCTCAGGCATACTTGCGGAAGAATGCGGCAATCTGGTCAGCGATTATTTCAAGACCAAAAGATAGGCCTACTGCTCGTCGATGTGGTACTGAGGCTCGAGCGGAATTACTATCATTGCCAGAATATAGGCGAAAAGTCCGCCACCTGCGCAGAAGAAAGCAACCACCCAAGCCAGACGGATGATAGTAGGGTCGATGTCGAAATATTTTCCAAGTCCACCGCAAACACCGGCAAGCTGCTTGTCGGTCCTGCTCCTGTAAAGTCTGTTATTCATTATTTAAGTGTATTAGTGACATAGTACACTGCAAATATAGCTATTATTATTTTACTAGCAAATTTTTTTTATCTTTGCACCCGGAATTGAAGTATGGTGTAATGGTAGCACTACAGATTTTGGTTCTGCCAGTCCAGGTTCGAATCCTGGTACTTCAACAAAAGAGGTGACCTTCGGGTCACCTTTTTCTGTCTTACTCCATCAGCTTCTTGTACTTGAAGCGCTTGGGTTCCGTGTCGCCCAGGCGGGCTTTGCGGTTCTCTTCGTATTCGGAGTACGAACCTTCGAAGAAGTACACTTTGGAATCTCCTTCGAAAGCGAGAATGTGGGTGGCGATACGGTCCAGGAACCAACGGTCGTGGGAGATTACCACGGCACAGCCGGCAAAGTTCTCGAGACCTTCTTCCAGGGCGCGGATGGTATTCACGTCCACGTCGTTGGTAGGCTCGTCGAGCAGAAGCACGTTGCCCTCGTCCTTGAGGGTCAGGGCCAGATGCAGGCGGTTCCTCTCACCTCCGGAAAGCACTCCGCAGAGTTTCTCCTGGTCGGCACCGCTGAAGTTGAACCTAGATACGTATGCGCGGGCGTTGACCTCGCGGTTGCCCAGCTTCACGAACTCGGAATTCTCCGCTATCGTTTCGAATATGGTCTTGTCGGGATCTATGCTCTTGTGCTGCTGGTCCACGTAGGATATCTTCACGGTATCCCCTATCTCGATGCTGCCGCTGTCGGCCTTCTCCAGGCCCATTATCAGGCGGAAGAGAGTGGTCTTGCCGGCGCCGTTGGGACCGATTACTCCGACTATGCCTGCAGGAGGCAGTTCGAAGCTGAGATCCTCGAAAAGGAGCTTATCCCCATAGGCCTTGCTGACGCCCTTGAAATCGATGACCTTGCTGCCGAGGCGCGGTCCGTTGGGTATGTAGATTTCCAGATTCTGCTCTTTTTCCTTGGAATCGGCGGAGGCCAGTTTCTCATAGGCGCCCAGACGGGCCTTGCTCTTGGCGTGGCGGGCCTTGGGAGCCATGCGGGCCCATTCGAGCTCGTGCTCCAGGGTCTTGCGGCGCTTGCTCTCCTGCTTCTCCTCCATAGCGAGGCGCTGGGTCTTCTGGTCCAGCCAGGATGAGTAATTTCCCTTCCAGGGGATGCCTTCCCCGCGGTCCAGTTCCAATATCCATCCGGCAACATTGTCCAGGAAGTAACGGTCATGCGTGACGGCGATGACCGTGCCCTTGTACTGCTGCAGATGGGCCTCGAGCCACTGTATAGACTCAGTATCAAGATGGTTGGTAGGCTCGTCGAGGAGCAGCACGTCCGGCTGCTGGAGGAGCAGTCGGCAGAGTGCCACGCGCCGGCGTTCGCCTCCGGAAAGATTCTTCACCAGCGCATCGGAAGGAGGGCACTGGAGAGCGTCCATTGCCCTTTCGAGCTTGGCATCCAGTTCCCAGCCGTCGGCGTGTTCTATGAGTTCGGTAAGTTCCCCCTGGCGCTCGATGAGTGCGTTCATCTCGTCGTCCGAAAGGGGTTCCATGAACTTGGCGGAGATTTCTTCGTACTCCTTGAGCACGTCCACTATCCCCTGCACACCCTCCTGGACAACTTCCAGGACAGTTTTTTCCGGATCCATCCGGGGCTCCTGCTCCAGATATCCCACGGAATAGCCGGGGGCCCAGACAACCTCGCCGCGGTAGCCTTTTTCCACCCCGGCGATGATTTTCAGAAGCGTAGATTTACCCGAGCCGTTGAGGCCTATTATGCCTATCTTGGCTCCGTAGAAGAAGGAAAGGTAGATATCCTTGAGGATGACCTTGTTGTTGTGAGGCAGGACCTTGCCCACCCCGTTCATCGAGAATATTATCTTTTCGTCTGCCATATCGGGGGCTCTTTACAGGGTCCTCTTGATTTCCACGATCTTGAATGCCTCGATGAAGTCGCCTTCCTTGATATCGTTGAAGCCGGCGATGCTCATACCGCATTCCTTGCCAGCCGCAACCTCCTTCACGTCGTCCTTGCCGATCTTGAGGGATCCGAGATCGCCGGTATAGACCACGATACCGTCGCGGATGAGGCGGACCTGCACCTTGGGTACCATCTTGCCTTCGCGCATGATACAGCCGGCAATAGTACCGATCTTGCTGATATGGAAGGTCTGCTTGACCTCGGCGGTAGCGATGACCTCTTCCTTCTTCTCAGGCTCGAGCATACCCTCCATACCGTCCTTGACTTCGTTGATGGCGTCGTAGATGACGGAGTAGAGGCGGATTTCGATGCCTTCCTTCTCGGCGGCCTTGCGGGCCTCGACGGTAGGACGCACCTGGAAACCGATGATAACTGCGTCGGATGCCTCGGCGAGCAGGATATCGCTCTCGGAGATTGCACCCACGGCCTTGTGGATCACGTTCACGCGGATCTGCTCGGTGCTGAGCTTGATGAGGGAGTCGGAGAGAGCCTCCACGGAACCGTCCACGTCACCCTTGACGATGATGTTGAGTTCCTTGAAGTTGCCGATGCTGATACGGCGGCCGATTTCCTCGAGGGTCATATGTTTCTGGGTCTTGATGCCCTGGATTCGGATGAGCTGCTCGCGCTTTGCGGCGATGCTCTTGGCTTCCTTTTCGTCGGTGAGCACGTTGAACTTCTCACCGGCTGCAGGGGCTCCGTTCAGACCGAGGACGGACACAGGCGTGGAAGGACCGGCCTCCGTAACGCGCTGTCCGCGCTCGTTGAACATGCTCTTGACGCGGCCGAAGTAGCTTCCGCTGAGCATGATGTCGCCCTGATGGAGGGTTCCGTTCTGAACCAGGATGGTGGCCAGATATCCGCGGCCTTTGTCGAGGGAGGATTCAATGACGGCACCCTGGGCCAGCCTGTTGGGATTGGCCTTGAGGTTCAGGAGGTCTGCCTCGAGAAGCACTTTCTCGAGAAGCTTGTCCACGTTCAGACCGTGCTTTGCGGAAATCTCCTGGCACTGATATTTACCTCCCCAGGCCTCGGTGAGGATGTTCATCTGGGAGAGCTGCTGGTAGATCTTGTCGGCGGATGCGCCGGGCTTGTCGATCTTGTTGATTGCGAACACCATGGGAACGCCTGCCGCCTGTGCGTGGTTGATAGCCTCGACTGTCTGGGGCATCACCGCGTCGTCGGCTGCGATTATGATGATGGCAAGGTCGGTCATCTGGGCACCGCGGGCACGCATAGCCGTAAAGGCTTCGTGACCAGGAGTATCCAGGAAGGTGATGCGGCGGCCATCCTCGAGGCGCACATTGTATGCACCGATGTGCTGGGTAATACCACCGGCCTCACCGGCAATCACGTTAGTCTTGCGGATATAGTCGAGCAAGGAGGTCTTACCATGATCGACGTGGCCCATCACGGTGATTACCGGAGGACGGGATACGAGATCCTCTTCGCGGTCCACATCTTCGGCGGACTCGATTTCATTGGTAAGTTCGGCACCCACGAATTCGACCTTGTAACCGAATTCCTCGGCCACCAGCACCAGGGCCTCGGCGTCGAGACGCTGGTTGATGGAAACCATCAGACCAAGGCTCATGCAGGCTCCGATGACGTTGTTCACGGGAGTGTTGTTCATCAGCGTGGCAAGGTCGTTCACCGTAACGAACTCGGTAACCTTGAGCACCTTCTTCTCGGCGGAAGCCTGTTCCATCTCCTCCTGGGTGCGCTGGGCGGCAAGTTCACGTTTCTCCTTACGGTACTTAGCACCGAAGTTGTTCTTCTTGCCTTCGTTCATCTTGGCATAGGTCTCCTTGACCTGCTTCTGGATCTCCTTCTGCATCTCTTCGAGTTCGGCCTCGGTCATTGCAGGCTTGAAGCGGTCGCGCTTGCGGCCCTTGCCTCCGCCCTGCTGAGCTGCAGCTTTGTCCTTCTTGGCATTGCGCTCAATATTGGCACCGGCCTTGGCCACATCCACTTTCTGGGTGCCCTTGGCGATGCGCTCGCGCTTCTTGGCAGGCTTCTTATCGAACTGGGAAAGATCGATCTTTCCAACCACCTTGAAACCTTCTTCCTTCTTGGCCGCAGGGGTCGGTTCGGCCGGTGCAGGTTCGGGTTTCTGGGAGGGTGCAGCTTCGACTGCGGGTTCCGGTTCGGGTTCTGCGACGGGCTCGGGTTCGGGCTCGGCCACAGGTTCAGGTTCCGGCTCCGGTTCCGGTTTGGGCTCCGGTTCGGGCTCTGCAACGGGCTCGGGTTCCGGTTCAGGTTCCGGCTCAGGTTCTGCGACAGGCTCAGGCTCGGCCACGGGCTCCGGTTCGGGCTCGGGAACAGCTGCCACCTCAGGCTCGGCCTCAGGAACGACTTCTGCTTCCTTGGCTTCGGATTTCTTGTGGGAGAGAGTATTGCTGCGCACGATAACGCGCTCTTCTTCCTCTTCCTCGGCCGTCTGCTCGTCTTTCTTCTTCCCCGTATTCTCGAGGATGTCGGACATCTTGATAGCTCTCTCATTGGCCTCTTCAGCGGCCTTCAGGTCTGCCCCGAACTGCCTCTGGATTGCGGGCATGTATTCGTCGGAGACCTTAACATTAGGATTCTCCTCAACATCTGCCCCCTGGGCCCTGAGAAAATCTACGATATCCTGCAGTCCGATATTGAACTGCCGCATTATTTTATTCAGTCTGATTTCTGCCATATATTAACCCCTTTTTCTTCTAAAATTAATCTTCAAATTCCGCGGAAAGGATGCTGCGGACGTCTTCTACGGTCTCGATATCCAGGTCGGCCCTCTTGGCGAGGTCCTCAGGCTCGATGGCGAGCACTGCACGTGCGGTGTCGCATCCTATACCCTTGAGTTTCTCGATGACCCAGCCGTCGATGGTGCGGCCATATTCAGGATTGGTAAACTCTTCGAGTGCCACATCGTCCTCCTCTTCTGCTGCGATCTCTCCCTTGGGAGTCTCACGCCAGACTTCGATTTCGCGTCCGACGAGCATACCTGCGAGCTGTACGTTCACACCGCCGCGGCCGATACCCTTCTGGACCTCTTCGGGAAGCATGTAAACCTTTACCTTGTCCTCGGTGCTCTCGCCCATATCGATGGAAGACACGCGAGCGGGAGTGAGGGCGCGCTGGATGAGGAGCTTGGGATTGCTGGACCACTGCAGCACGTCGATATTCTCGTTGCGGAGTTCGCGGACGATGCCGATCACGCGGCCGCCCTTGACACCGATACATGCTCCGATAGGATCGATACGCTCATCGTAGGACTCCACGGCAACCTTGGCACGCTCGCCAGGTACGCGGACGACCTTCTTGATGGTGATGAGACCATCTGCGATTTCGGGGACCTCCATCTCGAAGAGACGGGCCAGGAAGTCGGGATCCACGCGGGAAAGGGTGATGTAAGGAGTGGTGTTGTTGCGCATCTCCACCTTCTTGATGATGGCGCGGACGGTGTCGTTCTTCTTGAAACGCTCGCCGGGAATCTGCTCCTCCTTGGGGATGTGGAGCTCGTTGCCATCCTCGTCGAGGAGAAGTACCTCGCGGGACCAGGTCTGGTAGATTTCGCCGGTGAACACCTCGCCCACCTTCTCGGAGTATTTCTTATAGACGTTGGCCTTCTCGATATCCATGATACGGCCCTGGAGATTCTGGCGGATGTTCAGGATGCCGCGGCGTCCGAAGGCTGCGAGAGGGAGTTTCTTTGCGTAGGTATCTCCAATCTCGTAGTCATCATCCCCACTATCCTTGCGTACCTCCTCGAGAGTCATCTCGGCGGCAGGATTCTCCACCTCTTCCACGATCTCGAAGTTCTGATAGATCTCGCAGGTTCCCTTATCGACATTGACGATGACGTCGAAGTTGTCGGCAGAACCGTAGGTCTTGGCGATCTGGGTAAGGAACACGTCTTTGAGCACGCCCATCATTACCGGGCGGTCGATGTTCTTCTCTTCCTTGAAGTCCTTGAAGGCATCAATCAGAGTAACTTTTTCTTCTTTGTTCATTTATATTAGTATTTGTTATTAGTCGTTGGACAGCATCTGGTCGGCCTCTTCGGAGCTTATGCCTGCGGAACCTACCGTCAGGGCATAATCCTCGATGTCACGGTCGAATGCGGCAAGCACGGCACGATGCACGAACTCGCAATCCGCGAGATCCGCACCACCTTCCTTGTCGATAGTTACCTCGATGTTGTTATCGTCGTCCACTTCCAGGGCAACGATGCTGCAGGCGCGCTCTGCGGCGGCCTTTTCCAATACTGGCTGAAGTTCTTTCTTTTCCATATCTACAACAAAAAATAGAGGACCGTTACGGCCTCTATCTCGTTCACGAGTGCAAAGTTAAGAAATTTTGGATAAAAAACAAAAATAGCCTACATTCGTGCGTGGATTTACGCGATTTCATACTGGAGCACGAAAACGACGATACGGCCTCCCTTGTACTGCACAGGGAACGCTGGCCGGAGATCGACCTGGCCCTCGCCGCACAATGCATAGCATCCCGCCGTAAACTCCGCTTCAAAGTACCTGAATGGTACGCGCTTCCCTCTGTTATCTGCCCCCTGTCCCTGAGCGCCGAGCAGTGCAGCAGCAGCGCCACCGCCGCTTACAAAGCCGGGCTGGCATCCGGGGCCGGAGCCAAACGCATCGCCGACCTTACCGGAGGCCTCGGAGTGGACTCCTGGCAGTTCTCCAAACAGGCAGATGCCGTGCTCTACAATGAGATGAATCCCCTGCTGGTAGATGCCGCACGGGGCAATCTGAAGGCCCTGGGCTGCAGCAATGTGGAATTCAGCAGCCTGCAGATAGGGGCGGAAAATCTCCCGGCCCTGCTGGAAGGATTCAGGCCTGACTTGGTTTTCATAGACCCCGCCCGCCGCGGAGAAGGAGGCCGCAAGGTCTTCCTCCCGGAAGAATGTACCCCCGACGTACTTACCCTCCAGGACATAATCCTCGACCGAGGCATATGGATGCTTGTCAAACTCTCTCCCATGGCGGATATCAGCCTGCTGCTGCGCAAGTTCCACTGCGTCAAAGAACTGCACATAGTCGAAGCCGGCGGAGAATGTAAAGAACTGCTGCTATTGATGGAAGCCGGCTTCGACGCCGAGCCCGAAATGGTAGTCACGGTCGCGGATACGGCAGATGGACCCCGGAGCCTGCGCTTCCATCCTTCGGAAGAAAAAGACGCCGCTCCCCTGTTCATCGCCTCTGCCCCCGAAGCCGGACAACTGCTCTTCGAACCTGGCGCCGCCCTCTCCAAAAGCGGGGCCTTCAATCTGATTTCAAAGCTCGGCAAACTGCAGAAATGCGGCCCCAACGCCCATCTGTACTGCGGCCATTCGCACACCGCGGCCCTCGACCCCTTCGGCAAATTCTTCGAAATCCTGGCCGTAGAGCCCTTCGGCAAAGCCTCAATGAAAGACTACGCCAAACGCTGGCCGGACGCAGAAATAAGCGCCCGTGCCCTGCCGGTCAGCAGCGACAATCTACGTGTCAAAATGAAATTGAAAGGAGGAGGCGACGTGCATATTTTCGCCCTTGGATGCTCCTGCGGCCGCCTTCTTATCGCAACCAGCAGATTGACTCGGGCCCCTCGTTGAACAGCAGGTCCATTATCGACAAGCCCGGCACGAAACCGTACTTATCCCTGAACACCTGCCAATACGGCCTCTCCAGCCCCAGATCCCTCATAATCGTATTCGGCCTCTTCGGATGAATCACTTCGCGCAGGTCCGCCGCGGAGGGGACGTGTTCCTCCGAGACGGTCGAAGAGGAGCAACTCCCCTCCACGGCAGCGATGAAGCTGGTCGTTTCCTTTATTGTAGGAGCAATGCCTATCTTCCGGCAAAAGAAATCAATCAGCCGCCGATTCAACTCCCAGAGAGTAGCCGGATGCGAATCCAGAATCTCGAAAAGCTCATCCTTATAATAAATGAAGAACGGCGAAGAATAATATGCCGACTCGATGGCCCTCTCCGTACGCAGCACCCAGGGAGTAGAATACTCCAACTTAATCTCCTTGATAGGCAGCGAAAAAGTCCCGCCCTCGTGCACCACAGGCACATTCAGGGCCTCGACCCCATTCGCCGTCAGGATACGGCAACGATTCCGGTAGCTCTGCTTCTGATAATTCTCGCAGGCCTCCATATAAACGGAAGAATACTTCGCCAGGATAGCGAAGTATTCTATGGGTGGAAAGTATGCCGTCGTGAGCAGCACTACTCTATGATTACCTTTTCGCGGGAATCGTTGCCGCGGACTATTCCGCGCTTGGAATTCCGGATGAAGCTCAGGATCTCCTCCTTCTCGGGGCTGTCGGGGAAGCCCTGCTGAATACGTGCGCAGGCATCCGAAATATTGTAGCCCTGGAAATAGAGAGTATCGTAGATGTCCTTTATGTTGCGGATGGTATCGCTCTCGAAACCACGGCGACGCAGACCAACCAGGTTCACGCCTGCATAGCAGAGAGGCTCGCGACCGCAAAGGGCATAAGGAGGAACGTCCTTGTTCACCTTGCTGCCGCCGCCCACCATGGCATGTTTGCCGATGTGGGAGAACTGATGCACCACGGTGCTGCCACCGAGGATGGCCCAATCGTCCACGTCAGTCTCGCCGGCGATTCCGACATAGCTTACGAGGATGCAATGATTACCGACTGTACAGTCGTGTGCGACGTGTACATAGGACATGATGAGAGTGTGGTCACCAATCTTGGTAACGCCCTTGCCGCTGGCCTTGGTGCCGCGGTTGATGGTTGCACACTCGCGTATGGTAACGTAATTTCCTATCTCTACATAGGTAACCTCACCGTCAAATTTGAGGTCCTGGGGAATGGCGCCGACTACGGCACCGGGGAAAACTTCGCAATGCTCACCGATTTTGGTGTAAGGGAAGATGGTAGCGTGCGGATGGATCTTGGTATAATCGCCGATCTCGACATCGGCATCCACAAAAGCATAAGGCCCGATTTCAACATTCTCGCCGAGCTTGGCAAGGGGGCTTACGCACGCCAGGGGATGAATTTTTGCCATGTTTAGATTGATTTAATAACGGCCAGAGCCGCTTTCGTATTGATAGAGTGCCCGGGTTTGTATGCGCTGATATGGGCGCGGAGATATCCGCCGGCGAGCCTGATGTCCCCGATGAGGTCCAGCAGTTTGTGGCGCCCGCATTCGTCGGGGAAGTTGAGCACGAGGTTGCTGAGATAACCCTGGGGAGTGACCGTCAGCCTGGGCTGATGGAAAAGCTCTGCCATGCTGTCCAGCACGGAATCATCGACGGGATGCTCCACGACGACGATGGCGTTGTCCACATCTCCACCCTTCACGAGACCCTGGCTGGCCAGGAACTGAACCTCGTGGAAGAAGCAGAAAGTGCGGCAGACGGCGATATCTTTAAGATAATCGGAAGACTCGTCCCAATGGGCGGTCTGAACTCCGAGCACGTGAGAATTGAAGTCAACTGTAATATCGTAGGAAAGATGGTCGGCAGGCTCGATGCGCACCCAGGAACCGGTATTCTCGTATTTGATTTCGATGGGCTCCTTAAGTTCGATGTAAACCCTTTCGGCATCCTGCTCTTCAAGGCCATCTTCAATAAATGCTCCGGCGAAGAACTTGGCGCTGCCGTCCAGAATAGGGACTTCGACATTGTCGATTTCCACTATAGCATTATCCACTCCAACGCCCGTGAAGGCCGACATCAAATGTTCGATGGTAGAAACGCTTGCTTCTCCTTTGGAAATAAGAGTACAGCGGGCCGTATTGGTAACATTCTCGGCAGAAGCAGGAATCTCGATTCCAAGATCGGTCCTGATGAAGACTATTCCCGTGCCGGGTGCGGCCGGTTTTATCTCCATATGAGAATACGCGCCTGTGTGTAAGCCTTTCCCTTCGAATTTATATGATTTCTTAAGAGTGCGTTGTTTCATAATAGTCTGCAAAGATAGCAATTAATTTTGATTGACAGGGTTTTACTCTCCTCCGGCCTGTTTGAACTTGGCGTAACTGCGCATATAGAGCATATGGGGAATTGCAGGAGAACCGAGGAGTATCTGACCGCTCTTGCGGACAGGTCCGGCTATACCGGCCTGGGCGCCTACGGTGGTGTTGTCCGCTATCTTGATATGGCCCATGATGCCGACCTGACCACCGAAGATGCAGTTCTTGCCGATGATGGCGGAACCGGCCACGCCGCACTGGGCAGCCATCACGGTATTCTCGCCTATCACCACATTGTGGGCTATCTGGCAGAGGTTGTCCAGGCGTACACCGTCACAGATTATGGTGGATTCCATCTCGGCACGGTCCACGGTGGTACCGGCTCCGATTTCCACATAATCTCCAATCACTACGTTTCCGAGATGCTCAATCTTCTTCCAGCTTCCGTCCGGCTGAGGAGCGTTTCCGAAACCGTCGGAACCGATCACGCAGTTGGCGTGGAGGATCACATTGTCCCCTATCTTCATTCCGGGATAGATTACCACGCCGGGATAGATGATGCAATGATGCCCGATCACGGTGCCTGCACCTATGGTAACGTTTTCGTAAATGATTCCGTAATCTCCGATCTTGCAATCCTTGCCTATCACGGTCCCGCTACCGACGGAAACCTTGCGGCCGATCTTTGCGCTGAAAGCAATACGGCAACCGCATCCACGGTGGCGGCGATAAAGCTTGCGCTGGTCCGAGACATACTGCAGCAGCTCGGCAACGGCATTGTAGGCATTCTCGACACGGATAAGCGTCGGGGTAACTTTCTGTTTAGGCACGAAATCGGCATTTACCAGCAGCACGCTGGAGCGGCTGGTGTACACGTACTGTTCGTATTTGGGATTAGCATAGAAGCTCAATGCTCCGGGTTTCCCATGTTCAATTTTGGCAAAGCTAGTAACGACAACTCCGGGGTCACCTTCTACAGTGCCCCGAAGTATATCAGCTAGCGACTTGGCTGTTAACTCCATTATTTAAAATCTCCATCCGACTGTAACCACCGCGTCGATGAGCGAATGCTTGGTAAGGACGGAGGGTGATACAATATTATTTAGGTAATTGCTATAAGGCCTGTAGTACGAATCCGGCAGAGTCGTGCGGCGGAATGCCAGGTCGGCGAAGAATGCGCCGGGCGAGGAATAACCGACACCGCAGGAAATCGAGAACTTGTCGTCCCCGCTATACTCGGCGGAATCTTTCATTAAAGCCAGGTTTCCATTTTCATAGGCATTGAAGGCTGCGTCGTAATCAGCAACGTACACGAGCTCGTCGGATGTATTGTAGTAGTGGCGCTCGGGATTTGTCTGATAATTTACGCCCACTCGCAGGGAGATAGAAGGATCCACACGGAATTCGGCTCCTGCGCGCAGTGTGTGCGAAACCCCGCAGAACAGTTTGTTCAGGGTGTTCACCACATAGAAAGGATCATCGTAGGTATAATAATCGTCGGAATACTGCTGGGAGAACTTCATTACGCTATAGTCGGTAAGTTCGTAGTCCACGCTCAGCATTCCATGGCGGCCGGCGGTGTAAGCGACTCCGAAGCTGGCAGTGTAAGGTGCCCTGTAATCATAGCTGGTCTCGGCGGTAGGTGACGATGAGCTGGCATTCTGGGAATTGTCCAGGAACTCGGAATTCACGTCCACATACCACTTCTCGTGAATGGTGTAGGCCGTGGGAGTCTGGAATGCGGCACCGAGGCGGAGACCGTCGGTAGGCAGCCAGATTGCGCCGAGCTTGAGGTTGATGCCGCTGATATCGGCCACATAATTATATTTGTAGGTGCTGCCGACATAGTTGGTAGCTGAACCCTTCTCATATTGTCCGGAGCTGGAAACGAAGAACTCGGGGGTTACGGGGAAATCATCGGTATCCTTGGCGGTCTCGTTGTAGTACTCGGAGAACTTGTAGGAAATGATGGGGCAGTTCATGCTGATGCCGAGGAAAACACGGTCGTCGATGTTCATACCGTAATTCATCACCAGGTCGTTCTTGGAGCCGAGGGTGGTGGTGCCTATCTTCTGCGTCAGCCAGCCACGTACCTCGTAATCATACCGGTCACCGGTCTTGGTAACGGTTTCTGCGGATCCGAAATAAGTTCCGGCGTCGCTGTTGTAGTTGATAAGGCCGCCATCGTAGGCGCAGATGGAATTCCAGGCATACTGGGTATCGAACTTCTCGCTGTTTCCGAGAATGTTGCCGGGCATACCTTCAGCTCCGGTAGCAAGTGCGCCGGTCATAGAAGTATGGCCTTCAAGTCCGGAAGCAGACATCATCCGGGTATAGGTCTGGCTCCTGTTCATTATGAACGCGAAGTTCCATCCCTTTACGCCATGCCTCTGGCCGGTTTCGAAATATAGGTTCATTCCGATGTTCGGAACCGTCATCCTGGTCTTGTTATTCTCGAAGTCACCAGTATAGCTTGCGCTCTGGGTAGAAGGATCGAAGGATGCAGCGTAAGAAGAAGAGCTGCGGGCAGTGCTCCAGCCCGTAGAGAACGAGAACTGGGAGAAAGCCGAGACTGCACCTCCTGCAGGGTTGATGGAAACGCTGCCAAGATCCCCGCCCACAGCGGTAACGGCATTTCCCATTGCCAGGGTCCTGGCCGTACCATAATAGTCAGTATGGGCAAAAGTAAGTGCATCCGAAACCGTCTGTGCCGAAGCCAGAGATGCAATCAGCATCGATGCTATTGTAATTATCTTTTTCATAACTCTAGTTTCTAACCAAATAATTATCTGCCGCTACGTCCGCCGCCACCGCTGCTATGGCTGGAGCCGCCGGAAGAATGGCTGCCGCCGCCACCACCGCCGCTGTAACCACCGCTCCTGCTGCTGGAGCTGCTGGAGCTGCTGGAAGAGCTGCTGCGGCTGCTGGAAGAGCTGCTGCGATCACTCGAATAGCTGCTACGGCTGCTGGAAGAGCTGCTGCGGGAGTAGGACGATCCCGAAGAAGACGAACTGCTGCGGGAGTATGAGGAGCTTCCGCGGGACACTCCTCCGCTTCTCGAAGTCGAGGAGCCGCTGCGCGAATAGGACGAGGATCCTACCGAGCTGCCGGAAGTGTTGCCGGCAGAGCCGCGGGAGTAGCCTCCGCTGCGTGAGAAGGAGCTGGCGCCGGTGGAAGATGCTGAGCCGCGTCCGGCCATACGTCCGGTGCTTCCCATTCCTCTGCTGGTAGAATTATTGCCTCCCTTCACCTCGGAACGGTTCGATCCGCTGTAATAGTAGTAATTGTCGTTGTAGTGCCCATGTCCGGCATACCCATGGTATCCATAATGATAATGGTCGTACCAAGGATCGTAGTACCAGGAGTGGTACGGGCCGTACCAAGGATCATAGAACCAGGAATCGTAATACCAGGAGTAATAAGGCGAATAATAATGGCTGTACCAAGGGTTATACCAGCCATAGCGTCCATAATAGCCGTAATATCCGTAATATCCGTAATAGCCATAATAAGGATATGACCAAGCCCAGAAGGGATCATTGTCGTAAACCACCACCAAGGTATCCCTGCGGCCTGCTCTCTCCTCATTGATCCTTTCTGCCGCAAGCCTCTGGAAGTCCTCTTCGGAGAGTGGTTCTGCAACCTGCATATCTTTATCGAACCCCTTATAATAAATACCGTCCTGGAAACGCTGGACAGAACCGTACTGACCCGAGACTCCGCAGGAAACAGCAAGCAGTGCAATCGTCAATACAAATATCAACCTACGTGTCATAATCCAATCTCTTTAAATTTTGTATATTTGCACCGTCAGAATGACGGAGGTTTCAATATACTTCTGTATTATAGATGCAAGAAACGAGAAAAATCGCAGAATTTTCTTAACTTTTTTATGGCAAAAGAAATCACACCGAGATCAGAGAATTATTCCCAGTGGTATAACGACATCGTAGTCAAGGCAGACCTGGCCGAACAGTCGGCCGTCCGTGGCTGCATGGTAATCAAACCCTACGGCTACGCAATCTGGGAAAAGATGCAGTCCATACTGGACAAAGCTTTCAAGGAAACAGGGGTTCAGAACGCATATTTCCCCCTTTTCATACCCAAGTCGTTCTTCAGCCGCGAGGCTGAGCACGTGGCAGGATTTGCCAAAGAATGCGCCGTCGTCACCCATCACCGTCTGATGAACAATCCAGACGGAAAGGGCGTTGTAGTGGACCCGGATGCAAAACTGGAGGAAGAACTCATAGTCAGACCTACCTCCGAGACCATCATCTGGAGCGTATATAAGAACTGGATCAAATCCTGGAGAGATCTGCCGATTCTCTGCAATCAGTGGTGCAACGTGGTAAGGTGGGAGATGCGTACCAGGCCCTTCCTCCGCACCGCGGAATTCCTCTGGCAGGAAGGCCATACGGCACACGCCACCGCCGAAGAAGCTCAGGCAGAAGCCGAGCGCATGGTTGGCGTATATGCCAAGTTCGCCCGCGAGACCATGGCCCTGCCGGTAATCGTCGGCCATAAGAGCCCCAACGAGCGTTTCGCCGGTGCTCTCGACACCCTCACCATCGAGGCTATGATGCAGGATGGAAAGGCCCTCCAGGCCGGAACCTCCCACTTCCTCGGACAGAACTTCGCAAAGAGCTTCGACGTGCAATACGCCGACAAGGACGGCAGCATGCAGTATGTCTGGGCTACTTCCTGGGGCGTCAGCACCCGTCTGATGGGCGCCCTCATCATGGCCCACAGCGACGACAACGGCCTCGTGCTTCCTCCGGTCCTCGCCCCTATCCAGGTGGTGATGGTCCCTATCTACAAGACAGACGAGGAGCGCGATGCAGTGCTCGGCAAGTTCGAGGAGATCAAGGCAAAGCTCGCAGCCAAGGGAATCAGCGTAAAGATAGATGACCGCGACACCCTCCGCCCGGGCTTCAAGTTCGCCGAATGGGAAGTCAAGGGCGTGCCCGTGCGTGTTGCCCTCGGCGCCCGCGACCTTGCTGCCGGCACCGTCGAAGTTGCCCGCCGCGACACCCTCGAGAAGGCCAGCGTTGCCCTCGAAGGAGTGGATGAATATGTGGCCGGACTGCTCGGAACCATACAGCAGAACATCTACGACAAGGCTCTCTCCTTCCGCGATGCCAACATACGCAAGTGCGACGATTGGGAAGAGTTCAAGACCGAAATCCAGAAGGGCGGCTTCCTGCTCTGCCATTGGGACGGTACCGCCGAGACCGAGCAGGCCATCAAGGACGCCACCAAGGCCACTATACGCTGCATTCCCGTGGACAGCTGCGTTTGCGAAGAAGAAGGCAAGGACATCTTCTCCGGCAAACCCTCCAAGGGCCGTGTAGTATTTGCAATTGCATACTAATTCAATTCGATATGAGAAAGATATTCCTATTAGTAGCGTCTTTTGCCGCAGGGATTGCGGCATTCGCACAGGACGACGTGCAGAAGGCAGCCGCGGAAGCAGCGGCAGCCATCGCAGAGGCTCCCCAGGTAGAGGCTCCCCAGCCCAAGCCCGTTTATTGGACCAAGTCCCTCATGACCAACCTCAACTTCGCCCAGACCAAGCTTTGGGATTGGGCAGCAGGTGGTAACGACAACTATACTATGACCGGTTACATCGACGCCAATGCAAACTATGCAAAGGAGAAGATGATTTGGAACAACCGTCTCCAGGTCGATTATGGTTTCCTCTATTCTTCCGACAAACCCATACTCCAGAAGGTAAAGGACCGCATCTATTTTGAATCCAAGTGGGGCTATGAGACTCCTATCCAGCATTTGAGCTACTCTGCCAACTTCGACTTCAAAACCCAGATCGACAACAACTACAGCTATGGCACTCCTACCGTCGCCAACCCTACGGTAAGTGACTGGAAAGCGGCCCGCACCCTCAAGAGCGGCCTCTTCTCCCCTGCCTATGCATCTCTCGGTCTCGGTCTCCTGTGGACCCCCAAGCCCTGGTTCTCCCTCAACGTCTCCCCCGTTACCGGCGGATTCGTGATAGTTGAGGACGAGTTGCTCCGCAAGGCCTACGGTATGGAGCTCCACACCAAGTATGCCGACAATGCCGACCCCAGTGATTATATGTACAGGACTTCACGATTCGAGCTTGGTGCCCAGATCAAGGCCGACGCCAACTTCACCATCAACGACAACCTGAAGTACAGCACCCAGGTCGTGCTCTTCTCCAACTACCTCAAGAATCCCCAGAACGTCCGCGTGAACTGGGACAACAAGGTGTTCTGGAAGATGGCGAAGTTCTTCACCATGACCTTCTCCACCAACCTCATCTACGACGATACCATCCTGATCACCAACGACAGCCATCCTAACGGATACCGCACCGTTCAGTTCAAGGAATTCTTCGAGATAGGATTCTCCTACACCATCAGCTCCAAGAAGTAATGAAGGTGCTGCTTGCAGTGAGCGGCGGCATCGATTCGATGTATATGGCCGAAAGGGCTCCCGAACTATTTCCGGGGGCCTCTTTCGCTGTTGCGCACTGCAATTTCGGCCTTCGCGCAGAGGAATCCGACGGGGACGAGGCCTTCGTGCGGGGATGGTGTTCCAGGAAAGGGATGCCCATCTTCGTAAAGCACTTCGACACCAGTTCTTTCGCTTCCGAGGGCGGGCTCAGCATTGAGATGGCCGCCCGCGAGCTGCGCTATGCCTGGTTCGGGGAGCTCTGCTCTTCCGAGGGTTTCGACTGCGTTGCCATCGCCCACAATGCCGACGACAACGTGGAGACCTTCTTCCTGAACCTGTTGCGCGGAACCGGCACCAGGGGCCTCCGCGGCATGGGCGACCGGGACTTCATAGTGCGCCCCCTGCTGGGAATCAGCCGCGCGGAAATCCGCGAATGGATGGACTCCCGCAAGCTCCCTTGGCGCGAGGACAGCACCAACTCATCTACCGCATACAAACGCAACCGCCTGCGTGCGGAGGTCATCCCCGTGCTCAAGGAGATGAACCCCTCCCTGCAGGAATCCCTCCGCCGGACCATGGACCATATTGCCCAGGTGGACGATATTGCGGAGGATTACTTCCTGAGCGTAAAGGACAGCGTCTGCAGTGGAGGGATAGTCTCGCTGCGCGCCTTGCTGGGCCTCAAGCACCCCCGCTACGTCCTTTTCCGCCTGGTAGAACCTGCGGCCCTCACCGAAACGGCCCTCAACAACCTCTGGGACAACATCAGCTCCGGCCGTCAGATAGGCGGGCGGGTATTCGTCGGCAAGCGGGGAGAAGTCCGCGGCCTGCCGAAATGGAAACTGAGCATCACGATTCCGGATAAAAACAACTAACTTTGCATCATGGCAAACAAACCTTCGATACCTAAAGGAATGAGAGATTTCTCCCAGCAGGAAATGGCTGAGAGGAATTATATTTTCGATACGATCAAGAGCGTCTTCCGCACTTTCGGATATGCGCAGATCGACACCCCTGCGATGGAGAGCCTCTCCACCCTTCTCGGCAAGTACGGGGAGGAGGGCGACAAACTGCTCTTCCGCGTCATGAACAGCGGGGAAAAGGCCGCCCAGGCCCCTGAAAAGGGCCTCCGCTATGACCTCACTGTTCCCTTCGCCCGCTATGTGGTGCAGCATCAGAACGAAATCTCCTTCCCTTTCAAGCGTTTCCAGATACAGCCCGTCTGGAGGGCAGACCGCCCTCAGAAAGGCCGCTACCGCGAGTTCTACCAGTGCGACGTGGACGTAATCGGTTCTAAGTCGCAGCTGAACGAGCTGGAGCTGGTGCAGATAGTGGACAAGGTTTTCAGCAAGCTGGACATCCGCGTGGCTCTCAAGATAAACAACAGGAAGGTTCTCACCGGCCTCGCAGAGATCTGCGGTGCCCCGGACAAGGTGGTGGACATCACCGTGGCCATCGACAAACTGGACAAGATAGGTCTGGATGCAGTGAAGGCGGAGATAGCCGAGAAGGGCCTTTCTCCCGAAGCTATTTCGGTCGTGGAGCAGATTCTGGCCCTCTCCGGTTCGGTTTCCGAGAAGCTGGCAGCAATGCGCAAGCTGATGGACGGAGGTTCCGCCAGCGGAGTGGTTTCATCTACCGGACTTGCCGGCCTGGACGAGCTGGAAGAGCTGTTCGGGCTGATTGACGCTGCGGGAGTTTCCGTAAGCGTGGATCTGGACCTCTCGCTCGCCCGCGGACTGAATTATTATACGGGTGCCATCTTCGAAGTGAAGGCCCTCGACTGGCAGATAGGAAGTATCTCCGGCGGCGGCCGCTACGATAATCTGACCGGAATTTTCGGCCTTCCGGACATGTCTGGCGTGGGTATATCTTTCGGAGCAGACCGCATCTATGACGTGCTGAAGGGCCTGGACAAGTTCCCTGCAGATTTACGTTCTACCACTACCATGCTCTTCGCGAACATGGGTGGCGACGAGGTACGATACGTGCTGCCTATCGCAGCCGCTCTGCGTTCCGAGGGCGTTTCAGTGGAGATTTATCCCGAATCTACCAAACTCAAGAAGCAGTTCGACTATGCCGACCGCAAGGCCATTCCTTTCCTGTCGATTACTGGTGCAGACGAGGCCGCTGCCGGCACCGTGCAGATAAAGAACCTTTCTTCCGGCGAGCAGAAAAGCTTCGGTAAGGAGGATCTGGAGGGGATTATCGCCTTCCTCGGATTAGGGTTTTGCTAATTAAAAAATTTTTTCTACCTTTGCAGTCCCAAACATCGCGGGGTAGAGCAGTTGGTAGCTCGTCGGGCTCATAACCCGGAGGTCGCAGGTTCGAGTCCTGCCTCCGCTACAAAGCAATTGAAACGTCAGCCTAGTCGGCTGGCGTTTCGCTTTGTAGCGGAGGCGATGCTTTCTTAACCCCCTGTCGCTGACGCGACATCCCCCTGACAGGGGGAATGCCGGAACCTGCTGCGCTCCGCTTGCAGAACCCGGACGCCTCCCGGTCATCGCATCGCTTCTCCCTCCCGGCGCGCGCCTGATGGCGCGTCGGCCTGCGGCCTCCAAATATATCAAATTATAGTTTTTTCCATAAAATAGTCATATCTTTGAATATCAGATAAATCGTGATTTAGTTAGTATTACAATGGTGGATTTCTTAAGAGATAATTTTCAACTGATATGCTTGATCGTGGGTATCCTCGGCGTGTTGGTCGGCGTACTCTGTCTTGTCAATGAGCTGCGTAATCGCAAAAAGAAAAACAACGGGTAATTATCATTTTTTCGAAACACATTATGAGAAATGTATTGGGATATATGCTCGGTTTCCTGGTTTTCGTTGCTGGGATTCCGGCGCTGATGTGGTGGGTGTCCGGGAAGCCATTCCCATGGACTCCGACCATACCCCGGGCTGTTATCTCCATCATCCTGATAGTATTTGGCCTGGCGCTGAGTATATGGTCGATCTTTCATATGAAAAAGGTCGGCGAGGGCAATCCTTTTGACGCCTATAACCATGAAGTCGCGCCCAGAACCAGACATCTGATGACGGACGGGCCATACCGTTATTCCCGTAATCCTATGCTGCTGGGGATATATATCTACGACATCGGCGTATTGGTTTGGATCCAAAGCTGGTGGCCGCTGATTATATTTGCAGTCGAGATCATACTTCTCACACTTCAGGTAAGGTCTGAAGAAAAGCGTTTGGA
>JAILMV010000032.1 GCA_024692185.1 Bacteroidales bacterium
GAACTCATACAGAGGCTCGAGCATGAAATACCTGGCCACGGCTCTGACGGCAGATGCGGTGGCGCGCTGCTTGCCCTGGTGGGAATATCCCGAAATATGCGGAGTGGCGATAGTCGCTGCGGCAATCAGGGCAGGATTCACATTGGGCTCGTTGTTCCAGGTATCTATGATTATAGGGCCCAATTTCGGTACTGCGCGCAGCAGGGCGTCATCGTCCATTATCTCTCCGCGGGCGGTGTTGATGAAAAAGGCACCGTACTTCATCTTGGCAAAGAATTCATCGTTGGCCATATGCTGGGTAACCGGAGTCAGAGGCACGCTCATCGACACTATATCCGAATTCTCGAGAAGATAATCCAGACTTACGAACTGCGCGGGCCCCTCCTCCATTGCCCTGGGCGGATCGCAAAGCAGCACCTTCAGCCCCAGATGACGGGCCATTCCTTCCACTCTCGAACCCACGTGACCGGCTCCGACGATTCCCATGGTAGCTCGCGCGAGAGGGATACGCTCGCGGCTGGCAGCCCCGTATAGGGCGGAAAAGATATAGTTCATGACCCCACCGGAATTGCAACCCGGTGCATTCTGGAAGTAGATACCGTTCTTTATGCAGAAAGGAATGTCGATATGGTCGGTACCGATTGCCGCCGTTGCGATTAGCTTGACGGAAGTCCCCCCGAGAAGGGCCTCGTTGCAGCGGGTACGCGTACGGATGACCAGGGCATCTGCATCCATAAGGTCCTCCCTGCTTATGGCATTACCGTCCATGTAAACGGTTTCCGCATAAGGTTCGAAGACCCCTCTGATGAAGGGAATGGCCTGGTCTATGACGAATTTCATTTCAGTATCAGTTCTTTGACAGGGCCGTCGGGAGCCTCGCCGATGTAGAGCTCGTCGGACTGGATCCTGGCATTAATCTTATCCCTCAGCACATCTTTCTGCATGCGCAGCTGGCTGCATATTACGGAAGATGAAAGGGTGATGTATAGTTTTCCGTCCCGGAAGAACTTCTTTATGGTATAAGGCCCTGCGGCAGAGACCTCGTCCCAGGCAGTGAAAATCCTGCGGGAATTGAAGGTGGCGCGGGCACCGCCTTCCACTATCATCTGCTTGAAGACTTCCACCAGCGGGGCGGCAGTCTTGCGGGAGATACGGTTAGTCATTGCGGCTGAATGCGCCTCCCTTCGCCTCGTAATAAGTGCGTTCCGCAGTTATGGAATCCACTATTCCGCTCAGGCGGACCTTGTTGCTGTCGGAGAGGAATATCTGCCCGAAATCGTTCCCTGCCACCATTGTGAGCAGGTTCTGGACGCGGCCCATGTCGAGCTTGTCGAAAAGGTCGTCCAGCAGAAGGATGGGAGCCAATCCCCCGCGGTCCTTCATCAGGCGGTACTGGGCGAACTTCAGGGCCACCAGGAAGGATTTCTGCTGCCCCTGCGAGCCGCAGCGCCTGATGGGCCAGCCATTCAGTTCGAAGAGGAAATCATCCCTCTGGATACCTGCACCCGTATATTTCAGTATGGAATCCCTTTCCATCCTGGAACGGAGAATGGATGTCAGGGGGCCTTTTTCCAGGTCGGAACGATAGCGTATGGATACCTCCTCCTTACCTCCGGAGATGCTGGAGTAGAGTTCCTGCACAAGGGGAGAAAGGTCGGCGGCAAGAGCGGAGCGCATCTCGAATACGGGCTTGGCATACTCTTCCATCTGGGAATCGATGACCTCGTAGAGCTGGGCATCCGATACTCCATTCTTGAGCATGGCATTGCGCTGGGAAAGCAGGCGGGTATAATTCTGGACTGCGTTCAGGTACTCTGCGCTCATCTGGGAAAGCACTGCATTGCAGAACTTGCGGCGCTCCTCCCCCGTCTCGCTGACCATGGCGACGTCCGCGGGAGATACCATCACCACCGGAAGCAGGCCGATGTGGTCCGCCAGGCGGGAATAGGGCTTGTCGTCCCTGCGCAGTTTCTTGCCGTTCTCGTCCACCTTGATACTGATTCTGGTGTCCGGCCCGGAAGGCATGGTATAGAGCCCGGAAAGGGCGAAAGAAGAGCAACCATGACGGAAATTGAAGCGGTCCGAAGTAGAGAAGGCGCTCTTTGTCATGGAAAGATACCAGATGGCGTCCAGGAGATTGGTCTTTCCCTCCCCGTTACCGCCGGAGATGCAATTGATATTGGGACAGAACATTAGTTCCTGCAACTCTATGTTGCGGAAATCCTGAACCACTATCTTCTTGATATCCATTCCACAAATATAAAAAAATTATGGCTATATTTGCAAGCTAAATTATGGACTATGAGTATACAGCAAGATAAAATCAAAGCTCTGGTCGAACGTCGCGCAAAGGCGCGGCTGGGAGGCGGGCAGAAACGAATCGATGCTCAGCACGATAAGGGAAAACTCACTGCTCGCGAGCGCCTCGCAATGCTTCTTGACGAGGGTAGTTTCGAAGAATTCGATATGTTTGTCCAGCACCGCTGCACAAATTTCGGAATGGATGCAAGCCATCCCGACGGCGACGGCGTGGTAACCGGTCAGGGAACCATCGCAGGCCGCCCGGTCTTCGTCTATGCCCAGGACTTCACTGTAAGCGGAGGATCGCTCAGCAAAACCATGAGCGAAAAGATATGCAAGGTTATGGATATGGCAGTGCGCGCAGGCGCACCCGTCATCGGGCTCAATGACTCCGGCGGAGCACGTATCCAGGAAGGCATCGACGCCCTGGCAGGTTACGGCGAGATCTTCGAGCGCAACATCCTCGCCAGCGGAGTGGTTCCCCAGATCTCCGGCATCTTCGGCCCCTGCGCCGGCGGAGCAGTTTACTCCCCCGCCCTTACCGACTTCACCCTGATGGTCAAGAACACATCCTATATGTTCCTTACCGGCCCTGCAGTAGTGAAAAGCGTTACCGGCGAAGATGTCGACCAGGAATCCCTTGGCGGAGCCAGCGTGCACGCAAGCAAGAGCGGCGTGGCGGATTTCGCTGCCGAGAACGAGCAGGATGGTATCGACACCATCAAGCGCCTGCTCAGCTTCATCCCCCAGAATAACATGGAGACGGCACCGGTACGCGCCACGGCCGACCCTCTGAACAGGATGTCGGACATGCTCAACGAGATAGTCCCCGACAATCCCAACAAGGCCTACGACATGTACGAGGTCATCAACGCCATAGTGGATGACGCCGACTTCTTCGAGGTCCACAAGAATTTCGCAAAGAACATCATAGTAGGATTCGCCCACATGGGCGGACGCAGCGTAGGAATCGTGGCCAACCAGCCCAAGGTGCTGGCCGGCGTGCTGGACATCAACGCCTCCCGCAAGGCTGCCCGTTTCGTACGCTTCTGCGATGCCTTCAACATCCCTCTGGTAACCCTGGTCGATGTTCCCGGCTTCCTTCCCGGAACCCAGCAGGAATACGGCGCAGTCATTACCAATGGAGCAAAGCTCCTCTATGCTTATGGCGAGGCCACCGTTCCCAAGGTTACGGTTACCCTCCGCAAAGCATACGGCGGTGCCTACATCGTGATGAGCAGCAAACATCTGCGCGGCGATATCAACTACGCCTGGCCTACTGCCCAGATAGCAGTAATGGGTGCCGATGGCGCCGTGAATATTCTCTACGGCAAGGAAATCAAGGCCGAGACCGATCCTGCCAAGCAGGCCGAGGTCCGCGCCGAGAAGAAGGCCGAATACGAAGAGCTCTTCAACAACCCCTACCAGGCAGCCCAGAAGGGTTACATCGAGGATGTGATCGAGCCCCGCAACACCAGGTTCCGCGTTATCCGCGCTCTTGAGAGCCTGCAGGGTAAACGCCAGGAGCTTCCCGCCAAGAAACACGATAACCTGCCGCTGTAATGATCACCTTGTTGAACATGACCGCAGGAGCGCAGCGCATGGCCGAGACCGACCCTCACGGCTTTACGCTTTCGCTGATAGCAGTTTTCACGGTATTCACCGCCCTGGTGATACTGTATTTCGTGTATTCGTTCATCGGCAGGCTTTCCCAGCCCTCTGCCCCCAAGGCCAAGAAGGCAAAGAAGTCAGCCAAGGGAGATCCGGATGCAGAGACGGCTGCTGCAATAGCTATGGCTCTCGAGGCCGAACTCGGCGGAGAGCTGAATGCCGCAATCGCTCTGGCCCTCCACCTTCACCTCAGCAATGCCGTGCACGATGTGGAGCCCGGCATCATCACCATCGCTCCCCGCGAGAGCGCTTGGAACAATCCTACACTTAACTTCAGAAAAAGTCCTAAGAAATGAGTCAGTATAAATTCAAGATCAACGGTAAGGAATTCGATGTTACCGTAAATTCAGTAGAAGGCAAGAATGCTGCCGTCAATGTTAACGGCGTGGATTATAATGTCGAGCTTGCCGAACCCGTCGCAAGTCCCGCAGCCGGCGGAGGGGTCACCCCTGAAACCCATGCCACCGTCAGTCAGAAGACTGCCAGCGCAGCCCCTGCGGCTTCAGTGGAGAGCTCCCGTCCAGCCCCTGCAGGCGCAGGCAAGAAGATTGTCTCCCCTCTGCCGGGCGTCATCATCGACGTCTGCGTAAACGTGGGCGATGCCGTGAAGCGCGGTCAGAAGATCGCCGTCATCGAGGCAATGAAGATGGAGAACGACATTCTTGCGGAGAGCGACGGTACTGTCAGCGCCATCTATGTGAAAAAGAGCGACTCCGTACTTGAGGGAGCCGATATCGCCAGCATCGCATAAACGATGGATACAATCTACGAAAGCCTTCAGCAATTCTGGAGTTTCACCGGATTCGCCAATGCTACCTGGGGTCATATCGCAATGATCCTGATAGGCTTGGTATTCATCTACCTGGGCATAAAGAAGCATTGGGAGCCCCTGCTCCTGGTGCCTATCGGATTCGGTATCATCATCGGCAACATTCCCCTCTTCTTCGACCCTGCCACTGGCGAAGGCCTGCGCATAGGTGTCTATGAAGAAGGATCCGTGCTGAACATACTCTACCAGGGCGTCCGCCAGGGATGGTATCCCCCGCTGATCTTCCTGGGAATCGGCGCAATGACCGACTTCAGCGCCCTCATCTCCCAGCCCCGCCTGGTACTTATCGGTGCGGCTGCCCAGATGGGTATCTTCGGAGCCTACCTGCTTTCGCTGCTGCTGGGCTTCACTCCCAATGAGGCCGGTGCCATCGGTATCATTGGCGGAGCGGACGGCCCCACCGCCATCTTCCTTAGCGGTAAGCTCGCCCCCGAACTCATGGGTGCCATCGCAGTCTCGGCATACTCCTATATGGCTCTGGTTCCTGTTATCCAGAAACCCATAATGCTGATGCTGACCAGCAAGAAAGAGCGCTGCATACATATGGCGAAACCTAGGGCAGTCAGCCAGAAAGAGAAGATCATCTTCCCTATCGTAGGCTTCATCTGCACCGCATTCATAGTTCCTTCCGGCCTTCCACTGTTGGGCATGCTC
>JAILMV010000133.1 GCA_024692185.1 Bacteroidales bacterium
GACGGGGAAGATCCGGATTCGTTCAGCAAAGGCCGCTCCCTGGAGGAGGTCCAGAGATACATAGAGGACAATGCCAAGGATTTCCTGGATTTCAAGTCCGACATACTTCTCGGCGAGGCTGCCGGAAATCCCCTCAAGAAGGCCAATTTCGTGAATGACATCGCCGACACCATCGCCCGCATCCCGGATGCGGTGAAGAGGTCGGTGTACGTGAATGCTGCCGCGGAGAAGTTCGACGTGGCTCCGGACATTATCTTCACGCGAGTGAAAGTTACCCGCGAGAGGCTTCTGGAAGATGAACGCCGGGAGCGCGAAAGGGCGCGTGCTGCTGATAAATATGAAAATGCTCCGGTAGTAGAAGAAGCGCCCGCCGAAGTCGTAAATACGGGGAAATATGTCCCTGAAGTCCGGAAACTTGCTGCAATCGAGGAGGAAATACTCTCCTTCGTGCTTCAGCACGGCTGCGAGGAGCTTCATTTCGAGACGGATTCTCCCTTCTATGACCCCGAAAACACCGATACCGTGGCCGATTTTATATCCTCGACCATAGAATCTACCGGAGAACCCTTGACGAATTCGGGATATCGCCGTACCTTTGCCGCCTATATGGAGCTCTACGATCAGGGGCTCTCCCAGGACGAGATAGTCCGCACCCTGCTGGACTCTCCCGACCGCCTGGTGGCCGGCATCGCCGGGGACTTCTCCACCAACAAGTATCAGCTGTCGGTGAAGCGCCTGGAGAGTTCCATGACCAACGAGCAGTCCTGGCTGGTCAGCTATGTGCCCAGGGCTATGCTCACCCTTGCGGAGAGGCGTGCCGCAAACCGCATCGAGGAGTTGCGCCGTTCGCTGCGCGAGCTTTCCGTGGAGGAACAGCTCCCGGTCATGAAGGAAATGACCAAGTTGCAGCGCCTGCAGCGCCAGCTGAAGGAAAGATTGAAAAAAGAAGATTGAAACATAAATGGAAAAGAAGTTTAAGAGAACCCTGGTGACTTGTGCGTTGCCCTATGCCAACGGTCCGGTGCATATCGGACATTTGGCCGGCGTATATGTGCCTGCAGATATCTACGTAAGGTATCTCCGCCTGCGTGGCGAGGACGTCCTTTACGTATGCGGCAGCGACGAGCACGGAGTGCCCATTACCATCAAGGCCCGCCAGCTGGGCTGCACTCCCCAGGACATTGTGGACAGATATCATAAGATAATAGGGGACAGCTTCAAGGCTCTAGGCATCAATTTCGACATCTACGGCCGTACCTCTTCCGAGGTGCACGCCAAGAATGCCTCCCAGTTCTTCCGCAAGCTCTATGACGAGGGCAAGTTCGTTACCCGCGAGAGCGAGCAGTACTATGATCCAGAGGCCAAGACCTTCCTCGCAGACCGCTACATTGTGGGTACCTGCCCCAAGTGCGGCAACGAGAATGCTTACGGCGACCAGTGCGAGAAGTGCGGATCCACCCTCAGCCCCGAGGAACTGATCAACCCGCACTCCAAGCTCAGCGGCGCAGAGCCCATCAAGAAGAAGACCACCCACTGGTATCTTCCCCTTCAGGACTACGAACCCTGGCTCCGCGAATGGATATTGGAGGGCCACAAGGAATGGCGTTCCAACGTTTATGGCCAGGTAAAGAGCTGGCTGGACGGCGGCCTGCAGCCCCGTGCTGTTACCCGCGACCTCGACTGGGGCGTTCCCGTGCCCGTGGAGGGAGCCGAAGGCAAGGTGCTCTACGTATGGTTCGACGCTCCCATAGGCTACATCTCCAACACTATGGAACTCCTCCCCAACGACTGGGAGAAGTGGTGGAAGAGCCCCGATACCAAGCTGGTGCACTTTATCGGCAAAGACAATATAGTTTTCCACTGCATAGTATTCCCTTCGATGCTCAAGGCCTACGGGGACGGTTTCATCCTCCCGGAGAACGTGCCTGCCAACGAGTTCCTGAACCTGGAAGGGGACAAGATATCCACCTCCCGCGGCTGGGCCGTGTGGGCTCACGAGTATGTGCAGGATTTCCCGGGCAAGGAAGATGTGCTCCGCTACGTGCTCACCGCCAATGCCCCCGAGACCAAGGACAACGACTTCAGCTGGAAAGAGTTCCAGACCCGCAACAATTCCGAGCTGGTGGCTATCTTCGGCAATTTCGTGAACCGTGCGGTGGTGCTGACCCACAAGTATTTCGATGGCAAGGTGCCTGCGGCCGGCGAGCTTACGCCTACCGATCGCGAAACTCTTGCGGAAATCCCTGCTCTGAGGGAGAGTATCGAGAAGAATATCGAGAATTATCGTTTCCGCGAGGCTCTGAAGGATGCGATGCAGATTGCGCGCATTGGCAACAAGTATATCTCGGACAGCGAGCCTTGGAAGCTTGCCAAGACGGATTTGGGGCGTACTGCTACCATACTCAACGTATGTCTGCAGCTTTGCGCCGACCTGGCCATCGCTTTCGAGCCTTTCACTCCGTTCGCTTGCGAACGTTTGCGTAAAATGCTCAATATCCCATCCGCGACGGGCAAAGGGCCCGTCAGTGACCCACAAGGGGCCGACTGTACGGGCATTGCCCGTCCGAAGGCTGACGCGCTGGTTATCGGCTGGGATCAGTTGGGCGCAACGGAGATTCTGCCGGCCGGGCATCAGCTGGGTGAGGCGGAACTGCTGTTCGCAAAGATAGAGGACGACGCCATCCAGAAACAACTCGACCGACTCGCCGCCATCCGCGCCGAGAAAGAGGCCGAAGCCAAGGCGGAGCTTGCCAAGCAGGTGACTCCCCAGAAGGAGGAATGCAGCTTCGAGGACTTCGAGAAGATGGACATCCGTACCGCCACCGTGCTGGAGGCCGAACGCGTGCCCAAGACCGACAAACTTCTCAAACTCACCATCGACACCGGCATCGACAAGAGGGTTATAGTATCCGGCATCGCCGAGTATTATTCTCCGGAAGATATGGTCGGCAAGCAGATCTGCATACTGGCCAACCTCAAGCCCCGTACCATCAAGGGTATCGAGAGCAAGGGAATGATACTTATGGCCAAGCAGAACGACGGCAAGATGCGTTTCATCACTCCCCAGGAGGCGGTGGTGAACGGTGCCCAGGTAGGCTAGATCAATATCCTGGAAATGTACTTCCTGTAGGCAGTAGGGGTCATGCCCTTTGCCTGCAGGAATTTTCTGTTGAAATTGGATTTGTTGTTGAATCCGCAGTCCCAGCAAATCTCGCTCACGCTCATGGCGCTGGATTCAAGCTCGCGGCAGGCCTTGGAAATACGCAGGCCGTTGAGGTAGGTGACGTAGGGGAGATTGGTGTGCTTCTTGAAGAAATGCGAAAAAGCGGACTCCGACATATCTACCAATGAGGCCACGTCCGAAAGGCGTATAGTCTCGCCCAGATGCTTTTGGGACCAGTCCATAACCTTTGCTACCCTGCGCGAACGGGAGGTCCTGATGCCCGAATCGAAATCTCCCATAACCGTGAATTCCCTCTCTGCCATCGAATTCAGAAGATGGAGGAAGGCCAGGGTGGAATCGAAGCCCGTGGTGCCGGCCAGGGCAAGGGTTTCCTGGACCAGGGGATCGGATTCGGAAAGTTGATACTTTGCTGCGGGCACTATTTCCTTGAGGAATGATTCTATTTTGCGAAATTGCCGGAGCTGCATCATTGGGAAATCGAGCATCTTTCCGGAGAACTGCACGGTAACTACGCGGTTCCCCTCTTCGCGGGCCTTCCATACATGGGGCACGAAGGGAGTGATAACTATCAGATCCATATCGTAAAACGCCTCCTGGCGCGTTCCAATGATGTGCGTGCCGTCGGAATGCAGTATCAGATTGATCTCATATTCTGCGTGGCAGTGGATGGGATAGTCGAACTTTGCATTTAGGTGGTCAAGGACTACGTAAAGGTCGTCGCTTTTGACCGGGGTTATCTCTTCTTGAATGCTTTTCATCAGTACAAATATAGGAATATTTCAAAATAGTATCAATCTTTTACTATTTTTTAAAACAATAGACCAATATTGTGTAATAACTTTGTATCGCACTAAAATACAATAACAATGCAATTATCCGGAATTGGCACTGTCGATATAATTATTATCGTTGTTTACCTGCTATTCATCATCTGGTGGGGTTTGCGCAACGGTAAGAGCTCAAACGCTGGTTCATACTTTCTTGCAGGCCGCGGGATGCCCTGGTTCATTATCGGACTCTCGCTCTTCGCCGCAAGTATCTCCAGTACCACGCTGATCGGGCAGACAGGTGACGCGTATGCAACCGGCATCGCCGTATTCAACTACAACCTCACCGGTGTGTGGGTGCTTGTATTCTTTGCCGTTTTCCTTTTACCTTTATATATCAGGTCCAAGGTCTTCACCATTCCTGAATTCCTGGAGAAGCGCTTCGACAGCCGTTCGCGCTATTACTTCTCCGCCATCAGCATCATAGGAAACATCTTCCTAGACGCTGCCGGAGCCCTTTACTCCGCTGCCCTGATCCTGAAACTTCTGTTCCCCGAGGTCGAACTCTGGGTTTTCGTGCTGATATTTGCCGTGATAGCGGCTTCATATACAATTCCTGGAGGCCTTTCCGCAGCCATTAATACTGACCTGATTCAGGCTGTGGTCTTATTGCTTGGATCCATCGTGATGATGGTGATCTGCTATGCCAAGGGGGGTGGGGAATATTTTGCTTCCCTTATGGAGAATGGAGATGTGGCCACGAAACTCATACGGCCGCTCAGTGATTCCTCGACCCCTTGGCTCGGCCTCTTGGTGGGTATGCCGGTGCTGGGAATTTACTTCTGGGCCAATAACCAGACCCTGGTCCAGAGGGTGCTCAGCGCAAAGAACGTGAATCAGGGCCGCATCGGTGTGATGCTCGCCGGATTCCTTACCCTGTGCACCTTGTTCATCTTCAACATTCCCGGTGTCATGGCCCGCAAGTTCTTCCCCGGTGTGGAGAACCCCGACATGATCTATCCCACTATGGTGCTCAAACTTATGCCCGTGGGAATTCTCGGCCTTATGCTTTCGGCTATGCTGGCGGCCCTCACATCTACCTTGAGCGCCATTCTTAACTCGGCATCCACGCTGTTCACCATGGACTTCTATGCCAAGTTCGACAAAAAGGCCGACCAGAAGAAACTTGTACGCGTCGGAAAGATTTCGGCGCTCATAATAATCGTGATAGCTACCATCTGGGCACCGAACATCGAGAAGTTCGGCTCCTTGCTCAAGTACTATCAGGAGATGCTCTCCTACATCTCCCCGCCCATCGTGGCAACCTTCCTGATGGGTATCTTCTGCAAGCGTACCAATGCCCGCGGCGCTTTTGCGGGCCTGCTGTCCGGCCTGGCCCTGGCAGTGGTGCTGCTCTTCTGGCGCGATGCCATCTTCGGAAATATGCATTTCCTCTTCATCGTGCCCATACTGCTGGTATTCAGCATGCTGGTAATCTGGCTGGTGAGCATCGCCAGCGAAAAGCCCGCTCCGGAGAAACTGGAGAATACTACCTTCAGTATCGCCGACTTCAAGGCCGAGACCCTCGAGCTTAAGCAAGAAAAGTGGTGGAAGAACTACAGGGTCATGGCTGTCAGCCTAATGCTAATGAGTTTTATCCTATTATTCATTTTCAGATAATGAAACTGCTAAGATACGGGGGTAACCCCATTCTCTCTCCTAATCCCGCAAACGAGTGGGAGAATCTGGTGGTTTGCAATCCTGGAGTAATCCTGGACAACGGGGTTTTCTACATGCTTTATCGCGCCGCGGGCGACGACGAGAAGCATGTGATCCGTTTCGGGCTTGCAACCAGTACCGACGGATTCCACTTCAAGCGTGTCAGCGACAAACCTGTTTTCGGTCCCAGTATCGACGGCCCGGACAGCGGCTGCGTGGAAGATGCCAGAATAGTAAAGTTCGGCGATACTTTCTACGTGACCTATGCTTACAGGCCCATGGCTCCCGGACGTTACTGGACATTCCCGCACGACATGGTGCTGAAGCCCGACGTCGATGAATTCGCCCCTTTGGCCATGAGGGAGAATCTCGGGAACACCGGACTTGCCTGCACACGCGACTTCCGCACTTTCAAGCGTCTGGGACGTATCACTTCCGCCGTCCAGGACGACAGGGACGTGATCCTGTTCCCGCAGAAGATTGGTGGAAAGTTCGTAATGCTCCACAGGCCCAAGCAGACTGCAGCCACAAAATATCCTTCGATATGGCTGAAGTTCTCCGACGACCTGCTTAACTGGGAAAACGCAGAAGACCATCTTCTCATCGAGGGCCGCCCCGGCACCAAGGAAGAGAAGATCGGCGGAAGCACTCCTCCCATACTTACCGACCGTGGCTGGCTGGTGCTCTACCACGGAGTCGCCGACGGCGGCCTTGCCGACTATACTGTCTGGGCAATGCTGCTGGACCGCGACAATCCTCTCAAGGTCCTTGCCCGCACCAAGGAGCCTATCCTGGAACCCGAACTTCCTTTCGAGAGGGAAGGTTTCTACCCTGGCTGCGTCTTCCCGACAGGCAATGTCGTGAAAGACGGTACTCTCTACGTCTATTATGGCGGAGCCGACAGATATGTGGGTGTGGCCACCTGTGCTGTCGACGAACTGCTTGACTTTTTAGTTAACCAATAGTTTATACAATGAAAAAGAAACTTTTAACCTTTTTCCTTGCAGTCGCTTGCCTCTTTGTTTCGGGAGCGCTACAGGCCCAGACCACGGGCCGCGTATCCGGAAAGGTGAACGACCAGTACGGCAACCCGGTTGTCGGTGCTGCAGTGCTCGTGAGTGGCACGAACAAGTATTCGGTCACTGACGAGAAAGGCTCATGGGCTATCGAGGGCGTGGCATCCGATGCCAACCTCAACGTGAGCTGCCTAGGCTATGAAGATGTTTCCCTCCCCGTGAATGGCAGGGCGGTCATCGACGTAGTTCTTAATGAATCCGCTTTTATGCTGGAAGAGACCGTGGCCATTGGTTACGGCCGGATGAAGAAGAGCGACCTCACCGGTTCGGTGGCATCGCTCGATCCGGAGAACCTGGTCTCCAAACCTTCCAATTCCATCGAAAGCCTGATGCAGGGCCGTGTGGCCGGTGTGCAGGTAACCAACAACTCCCAGGAACCTGGCGCATCCTCTGTGGTGCGTATCCGCGGTAACTCATCCGTCAGAGGTTCCAACGCACCTCTGCTCGTAGTTGATGGTTTCCCCTTCGGCGATGCAGGCAACCTCTCCCAGATCAACCCTCAGGACATCGTTTCCATGGAGGTCCTGAAGGACGCCAGCGCTTCCGCAATCTACGGTTCCCGTGGTGCCAACGGTGTCATCCTCATCACTACCACCAAGGCTGCCGCCAACCGCACCAGCGTGAGCGTACGCCAGCAGACCACCCTTTCCCAGATGACTTCGGAACTGAATCTCTGGCGTGATCCCGTGCTTATGGCCATCACCAATAACGAAGCCAAGGTCAATGCGGGCCTCACCCCTCTGTATGTGGGTGCAGTGAACTCCGCGGGTATCTATTATCCTTCGATCGAAGAACTGCAGACTACCTGGACCACCAATACCGACTGGGCAGACCTGGTACTCAGGGATGTTCCCGTGTCCAACAATACCACAGTCCAGGTGCGCAGCTCCAACGACAGGACCAATTTCGTAGCCAGCGCCACATACTATCGCAACAATGGCGTCTATGTGGATGACTACTATCAGAAGTACGGCGGAAAGTTCTCCGTGGACCACAAGGTATTCGACAACCTCACCCTCAAGCTGGGTGCGAACGTGATGCATGGCAACCGCAACTACAATGCTGGCCGTTCCTTCAACCGTAATCCCATCTTCCCCGTCTATGACGACGAAGGAAACTACTGGCTCTACAGCGCCAGCGACTATTACCATCCCATTGCACTGAGGGATTTGTCCAAGAACACTACCGAAGGCACCGACATCATTGCAAATGCCGGCATAGACTGGAAACTGTTCGACGGATTCACCCTCACCGGCCAGTTCAACTACAAGCACGGCGAGACCATCCAGGACATCTACGAACCCAGCGTCTATTCCGAAAAAGGAAACTTCAATGATGGCTATGGCGTGATCAACAACTGGAAGGACGACAACATGGTGGTGGATATCTACGGAACCTACGACAAGGTCCTTGCCGACAAGCACCATCTGACCGCCATGCTCGGTTATTCCTACGAGCACTACAGGTCCCGTTCGTCCAGCCTTACCGGTGTGGGATTCGTCAATGAGACCCTCGGGAACGAGAACCTGCAGGCAGGTAACCCTGAACTTTACAGGATCACCAACGGCCTCAGCGAAAGCGAACTGGTTTCCGGCCTTATGCGTTTCAACTATGGTTATGACAACCGTTACCTCGTGACCTTTACGGCCCGTGCCGACGGTTCCTCCAAGTTCGGCGCAGGCAACAAGTGGGCATTCTTCCCCTCCGGAGCATTCAGCTGGAATGCACATAACGAGAGTTTCCTCAAGGACGTGAAGCAGATCGATGCCCTCAAGTTCCGTGCATCCTATGGTTTCTCCGGTAACCAGGGTATTGCCGCTTACCAGACACTTAGCCGTTTCGGCCAGCACAAGTACTATTATAATGGTTCTTGGATGACCGCCATCGGCCCCGGCTACAAGTCCGGCACTACCGGAGAAGGCGGTATCTATGCAGTATGGAGCGGTATCGCGAACGAGAACCTCAAATGGGAAAGCACTTCCCAGCTCGACCTCGGTATGGATGTCAGCCTCTTCGGCAACAGACTCAACCTTACGGTAGATGTTTACGACAAAGTTACCGACGGCCTGCTCCGCGAGCGCAACATCGCCCCTTCATCCGGCTTCGACCGTATGTGGGTGAACGACGGAAAGATCCAGAACAGGGGTATCGAAGCCACCTTGGACGGCATCATCTTCTCCAACAGGGATTGGAAAGTGGGCGCCACCGTGGTATTCTCCCACAACCGCAACAAGGTGCTCAGCCTCGGAAGCGCAGTTGAGGCCGGCCTGATGACCGATCCCAATAGCGGAATGATGTATGAGTACAGCGGAAACAGCCTCGGACAGTTCCGTAACTACACCAACATCCTGGCTATCGACCAGCCTATGTTCGTGTTCTACGGCTATAAGGTGGATGGAATAGTCCAGAGCCTCGAGGAAGGCCTTACCGCCGGCCTTACCGGCAAAGACGCCGAACCCGGTGAATTCAAGTACGTCGATATCGACGGAAGCGGCACCGTGGATGAGAGCGACCGTACCCTCATCGGTGATCCTAATCCGGATTTCCTCGCTTCGCTCAGTCTCGACGTCGCCTGGAAGAACTTCGATGCCAGCATCTTCTTCAATGGCGTATTCGGCAACGACGTAATCAACACCCAGCGTTTCGGACAGCCTTCCAACAATCCTCTCCGCTGGACGGTGGATAACCCCAACAACAATTATCCCCGCCTGCGTGACGACCGTTCCACCAAGTTCTCCGACTGGTGGATAGAGGACGGCTCCTTCGTCCGCGTACAGACCGTAGCCCTCGGATATACCCTTCCTCTTCGCAAGAAGCTTTCATTCATGGATAGCATCCGTCTCTACGTGAATATCGACAACCTTTACACTTTCACTAAGTTCACAGGCTATGACCCCGAGGTCGGTGCCAATGGAATTTACAGCGGCGGATATCCCCGTCTGAGAAGGTGGACCTTCGGAATTGACTTTAACTTTTAATGTGTACAGCCATGAAAAATAAGATTTCAGCTTTATTATTTGCAGCTATTCTCTTTGCAGGCTGTTCCCTCGCAGAATATCCCTACGGTTTCTATTCCGAGGGCAACTTCTATAAGACCGAGGCAGATGCCGAGGCAGCGACCCTGTATATCTACGATGCAATCAACTACATCGAATACTCCCGCGCCATCGTCTTCCTCGGAGGTATGAATACCGACGAACTCGATCCTAAGGGCGATGCTACCGCTTCGACCAAGGACCTCGACTCCTGGAGCCAGAACAACTTCAAGACCAATACCACTCTCGGTAACTTCTTCAAGTATTCCTATATCACTATCAACCGTGCCAATGCGGTTATCAAGAATGTGCCCGGAATGAGCATCGACGAAAGTATCCGCAACCGTTACACCGGTGAGGCTTACTTCATGCGTGCATATTCCTACTTCAATCTTGCCCGTAACTTCGGCCGCGTGCCCGTGCATATGGACGTCGTTGCCAAGCTCGAGGATACCCAGGCAGGGCTTCCCGAAAGCCTGGACGTGATGTGGAACTACATTATCGCCGATCTGGAAAAGGCCATCAGCCTCCTGCCTTACTATGCCAAACCCGAACCCGGGCGCGTGGACAAGGCTGCTGCCCAGGCACTGCTTGCCAAGACCTACATCTACCTGGCCTCTGCAAAGGCTTACGGCGTGCCTCAGTATTCTTCCATGACTTTCGACGTGGACCAGTACTACACCAAGGCTGCGGAATATGCCGGCTATGTGGTTGACAATGCCGAGCAGACCACCTATCACTTCGACGACGACCTGATGCACATCTATGACGTGAACTATCCTGACGGACCGGAACACATCTTCATAATGAGCATGGACCGCACAGGTGAAAGCGAAGGCCAGTATTCCAAGATCTCCAAGATGTATATCCCTTATATCTCCGGCAGCACCGTATATCTCAAGCAGGGAGACAGCGAAAGCTATATCCCCACTCATGACGGATGGTCGGAATACAAGACCAACATCGGTTTCTACAACTCTTTCGAGGCAGGCGACCTCCGCAAGGACTGGCTCATCTGCAAGGAAGTTTACGATGCCTCCGGCAACGTGGCTGCTTCCTATCCCGGAAGCCTTACCTATCCTTTCTGCCGTAAGTTCATCGACCCCAACTTCAACGGAGACAAGACTTCCACGAAGCCTTTCCTGCTCCGCTACTCGGACGTCGCCCTTACTTACGCAGAAGCTGCAGGCCCTACCGCCAAGGCTTATGAGCTTGTGAATTACATCCGCAACCGTGCCGGCCTCGGAGACCTGACTCCCGGCCTTTCGGTGGCCGATTTCCGCAAGGCAGTCATCAGGGAACGTATCTACGAACTCTCCTTCGAAGGCAACATTTCCTATGACCTTCGCCGTACCGGCAATCTGCACACCGTTTCTGCTGTACAGGGACAGGGTATCACCAACGAAGAAGATATTCTCTTCTATCCTATTCCTTCCATCGAGACCGACCTTAATCCTAACATCCAATAAATTATGAAACGCAATCTAATATTCATAGCATTAGGCGCTCTCACGCTTCTGAGCGCATGCACCAAGGACCCTTGGGCGGATGTGGAGAAAGGAGATTGGAACAACGACCATAAGATCCTCGACATCAAGTTCGCGGGGCAGGCTGGCCTTGCCGACGTGAAAGAAGTCGATGACGCTACTGGTACGGTTACAGTCCAACTAGCCACCAACCTTGTGCCCGACATGTCCAAGGTCAGCATAGAAACCTTGGATCTGTCCTACAAAGCTACCGCCAGCGTAGAGCGCGGCGCAACCGTTGACTTCAGCGGTGCTGCACCTACTATCACAGTTACTTCCCAGACAGGAAAAAGCCGTGTATATACGGTCAATATGACCGCATTCACCGAAACCATCCTGGGTAAATATGCCATTTCTACTTCCAGGGTATGGGGCGGTACAGGTCCCGAGTGGGATGGCGGCGCCCTCATGGAGCCTTCTACCAAATCCTGGTGCTGGTACGGTGATGGCTTTGGCCCTGCTGCCGAGTATGACGACTATCTGGAATTCACCCTCGACGAAATAATGGACGATGGCAATACCACCGGTAAATGCATCCATTATGGCGGCGTTGACGGCAAGCATTGGAACTGCCTCTTCCTTGCCTCGATGAACAAAGAAGGTGATACCGATATCGACTTACATAAGTTCTATCGCAAGATTCCTGTGGGCGAAAGCAAGTGGACCCGCAACTATACCGACAACACCATTACTTTCGAGTCTGCAGAAGGCGTAATCTCCACCGGTACCTTCCTGGATGCAGGTGAGTATCAGGTGTACAAGGACGACAGCCGCGACGTGAAGATCACCGTCGAAAATAAGGCCTTTCTCTTCACCATTACTACTGCAGATGGAGCCGTCGATGACTGGACGAATATCTACAACGATTATGACAAGTTCGCCAAGAGGCCCAGGGCATATTTCGTGCTGGTCGAGCCTGTAGATGAAATCCCTGCCGCCTCCGCTACCGAGGGAACCGAAGGT
>JAILMV010000031.1 GCA_024692185.1 Bacteroidales bacterium
CCATCTCCGTTTTCTGAAGATCTTTATTGGCAGCTACGAGCTGCGACTGGAGCCCGGGAAGCCGGGCTTCTTTCTTTACTATCTTGTTGGAGAATTCTTCCCGTTCGGCGCTGGTGTTGGCGGCGTGGTAGAAGCTGCGCAGGGTGCTCAGTTCGCGGTTCACGCGGGAGATTTCCTCGCGTAGGCGGCGCACTTCGGCGGCCTTGCGGGCATAGAGTTCGGTGTTGGGATCGCTGGCCTTGGAGGTGGACATGGCGCTCTTGTTATCTACCTTCTTCAGGTCCGAAGGATGGTCCAGGCGGCAGAGTTTGCGGAGGTCCCGCACGTTGGTGACGGCCGAGCTGACGGGGTTCACCTCGCGCTCTATCACATAGACGCTGACGCTGTCCACGGAGCAGTCGCGGTTGCTGGCGAAGATGCTGTAGCGGCCGTCGGGGGTGTTCACGAAGAGGAAGTCGTCGTAGGGCGAGGAATAGGGGAAGCCGAGGTTGCGGGGTTCGCCCCAGCGGCCGTCGGAACGCCTCTCGCAGACGTAGATATCGTATCCTCCCACGCCGTAGAGGCCTTTCGAGGCGAAGTAGAGCTTGCCGCCGCTCACCATAGGGTAGATTTCATCTTCCGCGGAGCTGAAGGGCATCTTGTAGGGTGCGGACCAACGCGCGCCCACCTCACGGGTGTAGTAGATGTTGCGCACGCCTGAGGTGTCGGCCATGGACCAGTAGGCTTCCTTGCTGCCGCGGGGGAACCAGACTACCGGGGAGAAGTCGCTGCCGGCGGGGTCCAGGCGGTTAGGGGCGGGCCTCCAGGAGCGGTCGGCCAGGGGGTAGTAGAGGAAGAAGTCCTTGAGGGAGAAGTTCTTCCGGGCCACTACCTTGGGTTTCTGGCAGTAGCCGGCCATTGCGCGGCCGTTGCGGCTCTGGGAGAGCTTGAATTCGATTTCGGGGATGCGGAGGGTGTCGATGCATTTGCGGAGGGCCTCGGAATAGGATTGTACCGCAGCTGCGAAGTCATAATCCGCGTGGTAGGCCTCGCCTTCTATCATCGCGGTTTCGTAGGCGTGGACGGGCAGGACCTGGGACATGAGAACCGGGGCGGATGCCAGTATTGACAACGCCAGAATAGCCATTTTAAGGGCACGGATTCTCATTTTTCTATATTAAACAGTCTGCAAAATTAAGAAATAACCTGTAGATAATTTCTTTATCGGAAAAAAATCGTAAATTTGCCAGCTAATTTGCAAGTTTAAATAAATTTAAAAATACAATTTTCGTTATGCAAAGTAAAGGTGCAATCAGATTTGTAGCCATCCTGCTGCTTCTCGCATGCGTCTGGCAGCTTTCCTTCACCCTGGTTTCTTCCATCCAGGGCAAGAAAGCCAAAAAGTATGCCGAACAGGCTGCTGTCGCAGTGCAGAGCACTCCCGCATTCGCCAAAGTGGCGGCAGAGGATCAGGCTTATTATCTTGACTCCATCAAGAAAGAACAGGAGAAATGGTATGTCGATTCCATTTCCAATGAGAAGGTTTATTTCGGATACAAGTACAAGGACGTACGTACCAAGGAAATCAACCTCGGCCTTGACCTCAAGGGCGGTATGAACGTGATGCTGCAGGTGCAGCTCGAGGACCTCGTGAAGGCCCTTTCGGGAAACAGCACCGAGCCTCAGTTCCATCAGGCACTTGCCCTCGCCAAGAGCCGCAGCGTTAACTCCCAGTCCGACTTCATCACCCTTTTCGGTGAGGCTTGGGACGAGGTTACCGGCGGTGCAAGGCTCAGCCAGATTTTCGGTACTTACGAGATGCGCGAGAGCATCAAGCCCGAATCCACCAACGCAGAGGTTCTCTCCGTCATCAAGGAGGAGGCCGAGAGCGCAGTGGCCAATTCGTTCAACGTTCTCCGCAACCGTATCGACCGTTTCGGCGTTACCCAGCCTTCTATCCAGAAGCTTGGCAATTCCGGCCGTATCCTTGTGGAACTCCCGGGCGTGAAAGAGCCTGAGCGTGTGCGTAAGCTCCTCCAGGGCACCGCATCCCTCGAGTTCTGGACAACGTTCGAGAATGGCGAGATTGCTCCTTATCTTGCAGAGGCCAACGACGTTCTCGCAGGCATCCTTGCCGAGGAGAATGCAGCCGTTGCCGAGGAGGCAGCTCCCGCAGCCGAGGCTGACATCGTTGCCGAGGAAATCGAGAAGACCGCCGACGATGATGCCAATATGCAGGCTTACAAGGCAGCCAACCCTCTCTTCGCAGCTCTCCAGCCCGTCCAGGGCAATGCCGGTGCTTGCATCGGTTATGCTACTTCCGCCGACACCGCAAAGGTGAACCGCTATCTGGCCATGCCTCAGATTGCCGCTCTCTTCCCCGCCGAGTTCCGCCCCATGTGGAGCGTGAAGCCCGTCGAAAATACCGAGAACATCTATGAGCTCGTTGCCATCAAGGCCTCTTCCCGCGACGGACAGGCCCCTCTGGATGGTTCCGTAATCACCAACGCCAACGTCAGCTACGACAGCCGCACCAATGGCGAGCCTAGGGTCGACATGAGCATGAACGCCGAGGGTGCCAACATCTGGGCACATCTTACCAAAGACAACATCGGCAAGCAGATCGCTATCGTGCTTGACGGTACTGTATATTCCTACCCTGTGGTCAACGGCGAAATCAGCGGTGGCAATTCCGTCATTACCGGTCATTTCACCGTGGAGGAGGCTACCGACCTTGTGAACGTTCTCAAGTCCGGTAAGCTCCCCGCCCCTGCAACTATCGTCCAGGAGCAGGTCGTAGGTCCTTCGCTGGGTGCCAAGTCCATCCACGACGGTATGATCTCCTTCATCATCGCATTCATC
>JAILMV010000051.1 GCA_024692185.1 Bacteroidales bacterium
CCGTTGTTGTCGCGATTTCGGGTCATGCAGGAAAAAGCCATCGCCTGATACTCTTCACGCAGTTCAGGAGTATCATTATCTACGGTATAATCCAGGAAAGTATTCCAATCCTTATCTGTCAGGACAGTTCCGCTGGCGTTATTACTGCTGTAAACATACCAGATATATCCCGTATTCAGACGTCCGTTATATTTACCGAGATCATTATTCGCACCGGCCCTCTCTGACAAAGGACAATCTACGGAACTCCCATAACCTGTCTTTTGCCAATATACCCACCCGTCAGGAGCTTCATCCTTCATCTCATCCATATGTTCGCAGCCCCAAAGATTCCTCAAGCCGGGAGCATAGATGTTATAGATGGTCTGTATGGATTCCTGGATAATGGAGTGGCTGGAATCGATGACGTCGCTGTTACGGTCGCGGCTGGCCCTGGCATTCGAAAGGATGTGCATCTCGCGGGGCTTGGCATTCACGAAAGAACGCCAAAGATCTTCGCTGACCTCCCCGGTGAGAGGATGCTTGTCGTAATAATATTCGTCGATGAAGGCTGTGACTTTGATTTGGTTATTTGTATCGAATACATTTGTCTCACCATTCGTCTTCTTTCTGGTCTCGTTGAAGTAGAATTCCAGCAACTGGCTGATATCCATCAATGCGGGAACCGGGTCTCCGGAAGAGGGTTTCCAATCCGGATCGTATTCCGAATCGCCGGGATATGCTGTCCTCTCATCCACATAGGAGTTCCCATCGAGGACGTTCACTCTGAATTTCACCCATAGATAATCCAGTCCGTCTCCATCGTAAAGCGTGGCTTCGGCATCGTCCGGATCCGCAAATTTCGTGGGCTGACCCTCGCTGAACGGCGTTTTCACATACCAGGAGAACATCGAAGATGTAATAGCGGAGTTATAGGTAAAGGTAATGGTATGATACTCGTAATGGCAGTCGGCATTCACTATCTCGTCGTCGGTGAGAATCAGGAAACCTTCCTGTCCGGCCTGATTCTCGGTATCGTTCTCAACTTCCGCAAAGATGCTTCCGGAGTTGTTGATGGTAATCTTGTAGGTATAGTTATGGCTGCGCAGGGTATTGTAATCGTCGATGCCGGCATGGCTGAAGTCGCCGAGATGCACCGTAAAGATGGCGTCGGTGGTAAGTGCATTGTTTACGCTGCTGTTCGTAGCAGAATAGATTCCGGCATCCGTCAGGGTCAGAATCATGTCGAACTTCACATATGCCGCATCTTCATCGGCATATAGCCAGTCTCCGTTATCGACATAGTTGGATCCGTATGTATCGCTGGTCGGGCCAGCATATCCGGATTCTCCCGCATCGGTCTTTTCCTTTACTTCCCTGTCGTAATAGGAACTGGCCGCCTGTCTGGCATCGAAACGGCTCTCCATCATATAGAAAGTGAACACGTACCACTCATCCCCGTCAACCGTCTCGGTCCCCTCAAAGTAGGTCTGTTCCGAATCGAAATAGACCACATCGTCAGGAGCAGCTTCGCTGGCATAGTCGGAGAACAGGTAACAGCGGTCGGGGGCATTGTAAACCTGCCAATAGACAGCCCTGGTAGCGCTGATGTTAGTGCTGTCGCACTTGACCAGGAACTTCACCTTGGCATCTACCGAATTCAAGCTGACCTTGTAATTGGCATCATAGTTCTGAGGCAGGGTACCCCATACCATCTCTGCGGTGTTTACGCCCTCTAGCACGCCCAGCTTGAGGAAAAGGTCGTTCCTGTTGACGACGTCCTGCTCCAATATGACCTTGGTGGCCCGGAGTTCCTCGAGCGTGCTGATGCCGTTCAGATATGCAATTCCGTCATCCTCGCCGTTGAAGGAACTCACCGAATTGCTGACGTTTGCAATCAGCACCAGTGTGGCATTCGAGCAGGTTTCGGTAGATATCTTAACCGCACCGGTAGTGGTGCTTATGGGGTTGGTAACGCCATTGATAGTCTTGTTGGCAACGAACCAGCCCTCGTTGGTATTGGCGTCCAGAGCTGCGAGCGTCGAGGTCTGATGTTCATAGCTGAAAAAGCGTCCGTATTTCTTGTTGCCTTCCGAATCGAAAATAAACACATACAGGTCGTGTACCCTGGCCTCGTCTGCTTCGGAGGATTCCGCCTTGGTGCTTACGGACAGGTCTATCAGATCCTGGCTTCCGAAACTTATGCCGAGAGTGGCAGGAGTGCCATCCGGGATTAATACGTCCGGAGCCACACGTTCCAGCTCTCGGCCGCAGGCAGATGAGAGCAGCAGGCAGGCTGAAACAAGGGCTGTATGTATATATTTTCTCATACTCTAATCAAAATGCATGTTTTCTTCCAAATTCGTCCAATCCTCCACTTCGAAGTTTAACGAAACGGTAAGCCCCTTGCTGATACGGGTGACTATGTGCAGATGCTGGTTCCTTTCAAGGGAACTGATATCCACGGAATGGTCGTCGTGCACGGGCAGGTCGGCAAACGAGCTGGCATCGGCCGCATTGTTGGCGGTGAAGCCGGCATTCAGCAGATATTGCCCATTCGGTGCCTTGCCGGGGAAGACGAAGAAAGTATAGGTCTTGCTCTCTCCATTAGCAAATGTAACATCGTCTCCAACATTCTTGACTATATCCCCGTAGCTGATGGACGCAGGAACGTTCGGAAGGGCGTGGTAAGCCACATATCCGCGATCCGGGCAGAGGTCTTCGATTGAGAAATTGAAACCATCCAATTCCAGGGAGGTCCCGGTCTTGTTGACGAACTCCATGCTCACTTTCGCTACGCAGCGAATCATTTCGAGGGATATCTCCCCGTTACCATTGGTGATGGTGACGCTGCCGGTAGCGGACGAGGGCAGACGGCTTGCCGTAAGCTCCGGGCAAGTATCTGCCGACAGGGCGGAGAACTGCAGAGCCTCAACTTCGGAAGAAGTAGTCAGACTGCTTAGGTCCGTAACTGCCGAACCCCCGCTTTCCATTGCCCAGAGGCCCTCGGTATTGCCGAAGGCATAGACAGTGTGAGCTCCGTCCGAAAGGCCGCTGATGCTCACGGACATAGCCGTAGTTGTAGGATCGGCCTCCAGAGTGGCATTGCTGCCGGGGTAGGTCTGCACTATGTCGCCGTTGGAATCTGCAACCAGTATCACCAGGTCCGGCACGTTGCTGCCGTCCAGGTAGATACCGCCACCGTCGGCCACTACGCCGTCGCCAGGCGTGGTGGCTCGGGTCTGCACGGCCCCAGTATTCAAGACTATCCTGAGTTCGCCGTCTTGCACTGTAGTCCTTGCCCCCTCCTTGGTACAGGAGACGGCGCAGATCAGTGCGAGGACGCAGCTTATCAGAATTCTATTCATTGCTTCTATGGAATCAGAAGGCCCGGGGTCTCAGCTTCGACATCGTCCCAGGCGGTGGTGACTATGCTCACCAGCAAACCGCCGTCCAGACGCATCGAAACATAATAAACATACTTTACACCCATCTCCCAGGAAGTAATTGCAGTGTCGTCCTGGCGAGGGATGTTCTTGAGGCAGATATCAGCTGTGCTCTGCGAGCCGCCTTCCGGGGTGTAGGTGAGCAGGAGACGCGGCATGTTGGCCTCGTCCGAACCAGAACCTACAGCCTGGTCGAGTTGCTGGGGAATCATGAAATCGTAGGCACATTCGTAACG
>JAILMV010000118.1 GCA_024692185.1 Bacteroidales bacterium
TTGAAGTAGGCCCGCTGGCGCTCGATTTCGGCGTCGCCGGAGTAGGTGTAGGAGCCGGCGTCCGGCATCAGGATCTTTCCGTAGGCCCAGAGTTCGAAGGTGCCGAAGTCGGGCTGGGCGTGCCACATTCCGCGCTCGGTGGCCTTGATGGGCATTATTATGCTGGAGGCATCCCATCCGCTGCGGAAGCAGTAGAATCCGCTTTCCGGGTGTCCGGAGGACTTGTAGTCGGGGTCGGGAACGCCGATGTGCTGCAGCAGTCCGTCGTCGGCGAGGTCATCCCTGCGGCGGGCGTCGCTGAAGCAGGGATGGGTTCCGTCGGGGTAGCAGTAGTCCAGGTAATACCTCGTCATCTTGACCAGCCGGTCGAGGCATTCCTGAGGGAAGAGGCCCAGCCTGCCATTCATCCGTGCTACCTGGATGGCATCGTCGTAGGACTGCACGAATCCAATGTGGTATCCCGGATCCAGTTCGAAATGACAGTCGTCGGGGGTGCTCTGGCGGACTATCTCCTTGTTCAGGTTCTCTGCCCCTGCCCTTACCCAGGACTCCGCGTCCTTGAATTCGGGGAAGCTGATTCCTGCGCGGATGATTCCGGAGGATTGATGGATGAGATGGTTGCCGGAGGGGCTGAAGGAGCTCATCAGCACGGTGGCGTTCTGATGATAGGCACGGAGGAATTCCAGCAGGAATCCGGGCTTGTAGCAGCGCGCATCCTTGAAATAAGAGAAATGCGTGCACCAGCGCAGCAGGCGGATTCCGACTTCCAGCGGCCTCCAGGCGAAGCATTCGTTGGGGGAGTCCACATCGATGGTGCCGCTGCTGACGGTGCCGTTCCCGGAGATGCCGAAGGGCTTGTAGGGGTTCTTGGCCACCCAGTCGCGGAACTCTGCAACATACTCCCTGGCGAATTTCTTCTTACCGGTGGTGCAATAGACCTTGCCGAGCGATGTCCACCATCCCTGGCGGTGCAGCTGCACGCGCATTTCGATGTCCTTGACTGGCCAGTATTCCCAGTTTATGTCCTTGCCGTAGTTCCAGACCGTATCTTCCAGAACGTGGAATCTGTGATGCATCGCATCGCCGGCCCAGATGTAGTCTTTGCCGGATGCTTTCCGCGAGTCCTGGCCTGGAATGTATATGTCTTTCCTGTGGCGATAGTACTTCAGCAGGGCCTTGGATGCCTTTTTCAGACGGCCTTTTTCGTAGTTCTTCCTGACCTTTTCCAGCCCGGGGCGGTTAAGGTCCAGGAGTTCGAACACGTCGCGGCCGTCGTCCGCCATCGCGGCGGACAGACTCATAATCAAGCCCATAAGGCATATGGCCAGCCTGCGTATCATCTGTACTTCTTAATATCGTATTTCTTTGCGCCCAGCACGGGGAAGACTCCTAGGCCCCAGGGCTCGTGCCATTTGACGGAGCCGCGCAGGCGGTTGTCGGGGTCGTACACTCCGTACACCAGTTTGGATACTTCCGGGGGTGCGGGCACGGTCTGTCCGCCTTCGAAGTTGAGCACTCCAATGGTCAGGTTGACCTCGGCGGGGGTATTGCCGAACATCTTTCCGCGCGTGGTGGAAAGAATCACCCGGTTATGCTGGGCCACTATATGGCCTATGGTAGATAGGTGGGTTGCGTCGTGAAAAACGACGGCCTCTTCGCAATTATGCACGTAGAGATAGTCCGCGCAGACGTGCTCTCCCATCACGAATCCGTAGCGGAAGCCCTGGACGGCAACATTGCGAAGAATCTGGTCGTCGTTTTGGTTCCCGGAGGTATGGAGACCTACGGTATGGCAAGGGTTGGGCTGGAGGGATTTCCCCAGTTCGGTATCTCCCACCTGCTCGTCGAGGCAGAATTGGGAATCCTCCACAATGAGCCTGGACACATTCTTGAGGAATGCGGCCGATGTGGTGGGATACATCCTGCCCGTGTCGAGGTGCACCCGTATTTCCAGGTTCTTCATAGAGAAGACGGTGCGGGAGAAACGTCCGTCGCAGCTGTCGCCCTCCGGGGCCGCAATCACTGCCCAGGGCCTTTCGAGGGAATCCCGGACTTCGGGGGCATCCCAGGTGGAGTGCAGGCAGGTGTTGGACCAGCTCATAGTGCCGAACTTAGTGGGTTCGAAGTTCTGGGCGACGCTTTCCTTGGGGCGTACCTGGTAGGAGTAGAGCAGCTTGCAGGGCATCTCTCCTTCGAACTGGATGTTGGAATCCCCGGCAGGAAGTATGAGCTGCGCGCGTACCAGACGGCCGTCGGCGGTGTATTCTTTTGCGGGGGATGAAAGCAGATATCCGTGCTCGGTGTAGGGGAAGAAGAGTTTCCCTCCGCCGCGGCTGTCCAGGAAGTCGATGGCCTTCTGGATGGCGGGGGTGTCGTCCGTGACTCCATCTCCCTTGGCACCGAAGTCCATTACGTTGAGGGGCTCCCAGCGCAGCGTGCAGTCGTCGGTGATGACCAGCGGGCGTGCGTCGGGTTCGCGGAAATCGAAGCGGATGTTGGAGAGGCGCACGTTCTTGGCGTGGCGGATGTAGAGGCCGGACGAGGGCGATATCTTGCCCAGGCAGCGGTTCTCGGGGTAGGATTTTTCGTTCTCGGGAACTACCAGCTTGCCCATTTCCGCAGTTCCTCCGCCGGGGGCGGAAATGCTTATGTCGGAGAGGGAGATATCTTCCGGATACAGGCCGGGGACGCCCGTGATGGAGCTGCACATCATACTTTCGCTGACGGCGGTCACTCCGCTTATGCTGATGCCCTTCATCCTGCTTCCGCCGGGATAATCCGATTCGCAGCGGCGTCCCATACGTATGAAGATGGGCGTCTGGACATCCCTCATCGCGACATTGCTGATATTCACGTTCTCGCAGATGCCGCCGTCAACCACC
>JAILMV010000141.1 GCA_024692185.1 Bacteroidales bacterium
GCCAGCCTTTCGAAAAGGTGTTCGCAGATGCGGACCGCGATTATTGGATGAATTCCGAGGAGGCCCTCGCATACGGCATGGTGGACAAGATACTCCGCAAAAAGAAGAAATAATGGCAGAAAAAGAACCCCGTATTCCCAAGCCGAAAGAGATCAAGGCCTTTCTGGACCAGTATGTGATTGGTCAGGACAGGGCCAAGAAACTGCTTTCGGTGGCGGTGTACAATCATTATAAAAGAATTCTCCACAATTTCGGATCTTCCGCCGATGATGGCGTCGAAATCGAGAAATCCAATATCCTGCTCGTCGGCCCTACCGGCACAGGAAAGACTTTGCTTGCCCGCACCATCGCCAAGATGCTGATGGTTCCCTTCGCTATAGTCGATGCCACGGTACTCACCGAGGCCGGCTATGTGGGTGAGGATGTGGAAAGCCTTCTGGTTCGTCTGCTCCAGGATGCCGACTATGACCAGAGCAGGGCTGAGATGGGAATAGTGTTCATCGACGAGATCGACAAGATCTCCCGAAAGAGCGACAATCCTTCCATTACCCGCGATGTTTCCGGAGAGGGCGTACAGCAGGGCCTGCTGAAGCTTCTGGAGGGCAGCGTGGTAAACGTGCCTCCTGCTGGTGGCCGCAAGCATCCCGAGCAGGAATTCATCCACTTCAATACCCAGAATGTGCTCTTCATCTGCGGAGGTGCCTTCGAAGGGATAGACCGCATCATCGCCCAGCGTATGAATACCCGCGTGATCGGTTTCGGCTCCGACGAGAAGCAGGCCGTGGATAAGGACAATCTGCTTCAGTATGTGGAAGCTCAGGATATGCGCAAGTATGGCCTGATTCCCGAGATAATCGGCCGTCTGCCAGTGATAATGAGCCTGGATAATCTGGACCGTAAAGCCCTCAAGCGTATCCTTACCGAGCCCAAGAACGCAATCTTGCGCCAGTATGAGAAATTGTTCGAAATCGATGGTATAAAACTCGAAATCGAACCCAAGGTGCTGGATATTATAGTGGATACTTCGATCAAGAACAAGCTGGGAGCCCGAGGCCTCCGTTCCATCTGCGAGCGCATAATGAATGACGCGATGTACGAAGCGCCATCTTCCCGGAAGAAGACATTCAAGCTTACGGCAGAATATGCAAAAGAAAAACTCGGAGCTTAGCCCCGAGTTTTTTTATTATTTCAGCACTCCAAGTTCCTTGCCGACCTTGATGAAGGCGGCGATGGCTTTGTCCAGGTGCTGTTTTTCGTGGGCAGCGGATATCTGAACGCGGATTCGTGCCTGGCCTTTGGGAACCACCGGATAGTAGAAACCGGTGACGAAGATTCCTTCTTCGGCCATGCGGGCCGCGAACTTCTGGCTGAGCGGTGCATCATAGAGCATTACTGCCAGGATGGCGCTCTGCGTGGGTTTGCAGTCGAAACCTGCGGCTAACATCTTCTCGCGGAAGTATTTCACGTTCTCCTGCTGCTTGGTATGCAGTTCGTCGGATTCCTCGAGCATCTTGAAGAGTTCGATACCTGCTCCGCAAATCATAGGAGGAAGGGAGTTCGAGAAGAGGTACGGACGGCTGCGCTGGCGCAGCATGTCGATGATTTCCTGACGGCCGGTGGTGAATCCGCCGACAGCGCCGCCGAAACTCTTTCCGAGGGTTCCGGTGTGGATGTCGATACGGCCGTAGAGATTGAATTCCTCGGCAACGCCGTGACCGGTCTTGCCGACCACGCCCGCTGAATGGCTTTCATCTACCATTACCAGTGCATCATACTTCTCGGCAAGCTCGCAAATCTTGTCCATGGGGGCCACATTGCCGTCCATGCTGAACACACCGTCGGTAACTATGATGCGGAACCTCTGGGCCTGTGCTTCCTGCAGGCAACGCTCGAGGTCGGCCATATCGGCATTCGCATAACGGTAGCGGACTGCCTTGCATAGGCGTACGCCGTCGATTATGGATGCGTGGTTGAGAGCATCGGAGATGATTGCATCTTCTGCCGTGAGAAGGGGTTCGAAAACGCCTCCGTTGGCATCGAAGCAAGCAGCATAGAGGATGGTATCGTCGGTATGGAAATACTTTGCTATGGCTTTTTCCAGCTGGCGGTGGATATCCTGTGCTCCGCATATGAAACGAACCGAGGACATGCCGTATCCGCGCTCGTCCATAGCCTTCTTGGCTGCTGCGATCAGGCGGGGATTGTCGGACAGTCCCAGATAGTTGTTGGCGCAGAAGTTAAGGGCCTTGCTGCCATCCTCGAGCGTGATTTCGGCACCCTGGGGAGAGCAGATATTACGTTCGTGTTTGTAAAGACCGGCCTCTTCTATGGCCTTAAGTTCATCCTGGAGATATTTCTGAAATTTGCCGTACATAATATGATTATTGTTTTAGGTTCAATATTTCGACAAAAATAGTAAATTTGTCCCTGAATTAGTGACACTGAGATGAAAAATGTACTAGTAATAGGTTCGACCGGCCAGATTGGCTCCGAGCTTACGATGAAGCTAAGGAAACAGTATCATCAGGGGACTATAGTCGCCGGTTACATCCCCGGCGCTGAACCTAAGGGAGATCTGCTCGAAAGCGGCCCGGCAGAGATCGTGAACGTTTGTATGGCACATCAGATTGCCGAAGCCGTGGATAAATACGATATCGATACTATCTACAATCTTGCCGCCCTGCTTTCCGCTACTGCCGAACGCCTTCCGCTCAAGGCCTGGGACATACAGATGAACGGGCTTCTGAACATTCTCGAAGTTGCCCGCGAAAAGCACTGCTCGGTGTTCACTCCCAGTTCCATCGGTTCCTTCGGACCGGACACTCCCCGCGACAATACCCCTCAGGACACGATCCAGAGGCCTACTTCCATGTATGGAGTAACCAAGGTGGCTACCGAGCTGCTGAGCGATTACTACTTCCATAAATTCGGTGTAGATACCCGTTCGGTGCGTTTCCCCGGCTTGATTTCCTATACCACGCTCCCGGGAGGCGGAACAACCGATTATGCAGTGGAGATCTACTATTCCGCCGTTAAGGGCGAGGAATTCGTCTGCCCCATAGCAGCCGGAACCTATATGGATATGATGTATATGCCTGATGCCCTGAATGCCGCGGTCAACATAATGGAGGCTGATCCCCGTTTCCTGATCCACAGGAACTCATTCAACATCGCTTCCATGAGTTTCGATCCTGAAGAAGTTTACAGGGCCATCAAGAAGCATTATCCTAACTTCAAGATGCGTTACGAGGTGGATCCCGTCCGCCAGGCAATCGCCGACAGCTGGCCCAACAAGATGGATGACATCTGCGCCCGCAAGGAGTGGGGCTGGACGCCGCGATACAATCTGGAGAAGATGACCTCCGACATGATCAGCCATCTAAAAATAAAACTCGGGGCTTAAGCTCCGAGTTTTTCTTTTCAGTATCGATTTATTCCTAGCCGAGGAATCCCAGCAGGATACCGGCTGCAACCGCAGAACCAATGACGCCGGCTACGTTCGGGGCCATGGCGTGCATCAGCAAGTGGTTGGACGGATCGCATTCCAGACCGACGGCTTCCGACACACGTGCGCTGTCAGGAACTGCGGACACACCGGCGTTGCCGATGAGGGGATTGATCTTGTGACCTTCCCTGCAGAAGAGATTCATGATCTTCACGAAACATACTCCGCAGATGGTTGCGATGATGAACGACAGCAGACCAAGACCGAAAATCTTGATCGAACGAGCGTTCAGGAACACATCTGCCTGGGTGGATGCGCCAACGGTGAGGCCGATCAGGGTGGTTACCACGTCGATGAGCGGTCCGCGGGCGGTCTCAGCAAGACGGCGGGTAACACCGGACTCCTTGAGCAGGTTTCCGAAGAAGAGCATGCCCAACAGTGGAAGGCCGGAAGGAACTATGAAAGCGGTGCAGATGAAGCCGACGATAGGGAAGATGATCTTCTCTTTCTGGCTGACTGTACGAGGCTTGGCCATATGTATGCAGCGCTCTTTCTTGCTGGTGAGCATCAGCATTATAGGCTTCTGGATAACAGGAACCAGGGCCATGTAGGAGTATGCCGAAACTGCGATGGCACCCATTAGTTCGGGGGCCAGCTTGCCGCTCAGGAAGATGGCGGTAGGGCCGTCCGCTCCGCCGATGATGCCGATAGCACCGGCCTCATTGGGAGTGAAGCCCAGCAAGAGCGAAAGCAGGTAGGCTCCGAAGATGCCCATCTGGGCGGCTGCTCCGATCAGGACCAGGCGGGGCTGGGAGATGAGGGCGCTGAAATCGGTCATTGCACCGATGCCCAGGAAAATCAGCGGGGGATACCATCCCTGGCGGACACCCTGGTAGAGTATGTTCAGCACGGATCCTTCTTCATAGACACCTATGCGCAGGCCTTCGCCAGTGGCAGGGTCGAAGAAGAGGGGAATGTTGCCGATGATGATACCGAATCCGATAGGCACCAGGAGCAGG
>JAILMV010000027.1 GCA_024692185.1 Bacteroidales bacterium
ATCCTGTTGTCCAGCGGCAATCTGATGGCATCTTTGATTTTGCTGAGTCCATGCTTTTTCAGCAAAGTCTGGGAAATCTCCAGATATGCCCTATGAGATTCCGGACTGAATTCTTCCGCTATATCATATTCGCTTCCCTGATTGGATGCAAAGGCAAGGCAGGCCTTTTCGTAAGAACCATATAAAGAAATCAAGGCCTCATAATCTATCACGTTATATTTTGCGATTATATAGTCTACCAACTGTTGTTTCTCTTTTTCATTCAACGGAGAGAACATCTTCTCCAACCAAGAATGCCTGAGGTAGATATCCCGGGAAGAATAATAATCTATCATCTTGAGAGCTTTCCGCAAAGCACCCGAAGCGAATCGCAATTGTATTTTCTCCGAGAAGGGATGGACGCTGACGGCATAAGCCAGGAAAGTCCATCTATATTCTTCTGCACGATGGCACAGCCTTTTCTCCCCGGGATTGTTGTATAGGTATGAATATGCCGTACGCACAGCTTTGTCTCCTTTTTTCCTGGCAAAACCGAATTGCCTGTGAAAAACCGAGCCCTTTGTCCCAAGGTTGGTGTTCAGTTCTCTCGCATATAGGGAAGAATATGCCTGTACGAAACTGCGCACCTCCATTTTTGTCTGGTTTCTGGTAAGTGCGTGTAGATGATCGAACATGGGGCATAGCCCCAGGACCGTTATCTCGTGTTTCTTTGCTGAAATACAAAAGATGCTGAAGAAAACCAGAAAATCTATTACGGTATAGAACAACAGAAAACCATTCAGTGTTTTCTGATAAATGTGCCCTGCAAAATCTCTCCTCACTTGTTTCATGGAGGAAAGGTAATACATTATTTTGGTTTATCCACAGAAAACCAGGGGGTAAAAACTGAAAATTTATGTTTCAATAACGGAAACATAAATTTGTTTTTGTGGGCTTCTAGTAAAGCCCTTCCGGGAGAGAGAGGGAGAGGGTCCGGCTGTCTTCGTCGAGGGAGATGACGAAGTCTTCGTGGAGGGGAATCAGCACCTCGTGCTCTCCGTTGGCGGAGAGGGTGCCGGCCTCAAGTTCTATATATAGGCAAGGGTTGCCGGGGATGGGCTCCATGCCGGTGCAGATGCCTATTTTGCGACCGTTGTCCAGGATGGTCCAGCCGGTGAAATCCTGCTCCTCATCTTCCTCCAGCTCCACATCGGCGTAGATGGTACGCCCGACCAACTCTTCCGCATCTTCCAGATTGTTGACATCGTTCAGATGCACTACCGCACGGTTGCCACGCGGCTGATAATCCATAATGAAAAAGGGGACCTGCAGCCCATCGAATACGATGAACACAGGTCCCTTGAAGTCTAAAGAATCGAGATCGACGTTGCTGCTCAGGAGCAGACCTCCGTCGGTGCCGAAAGATTTTACGACTTTGGCGACGGGAAGCATTATTCTGCAGGAACTTCTGCAGGGGCTTCTGCAGTCTCCTCTGCAGCGGGGGCTTCCTCGGCAGCAGCCTCAGCCTGCTTTGCAGCAAGTTCGGCAGCCTTCTTGGAAATAGCCTCGGCCCTGGCTTCCTTTACCTTAGTCTCCTCAGCCTTGGCAGCCTTCTTTGCTTCGATGGCAGCGTTGGTAAGAGAAGATTTCTTTGCAGCGATCTTGGCATCCCTTTCGGCTTTCCAAGCATTCCACTTTGCATCGGCCTGCTCCTGGGTGAGGGCTCCCTTGGCAACGCCACCGTTGAGGTGCTTGCGGAGGAGGACTCCTTCGTAGGAGAGGATGCGACGGCAAACGAGGGTGGGTTCAGCACCTACGTTAACCCAAGCGAGTGCACGCTCGGCATTGAGGATGATGGTAGCAGGGTTGGTGTTGGGATTGTAAGAACCGATCTGCTCGATGAAGCGTCCGTTACGAGGGGCGCGGGTGTCGGCCACAACAATGTCGAAGAATGCGAAATTCTTCTTTCCGTGGCGCTGGAGACGAATTTTAACAGCCATTGTAAATCTGTTTAAAGTTAATAATGTTCTTTCCCTTAACTCGTAAGGGGATGCAAAGTTAAATATTTTTTCGGAAAATTTTGTGTTTTCACGAATTATCTCTATTTTTGCAGTCCCAATCACGCGGTAGTGGTGAAATGGTAGACACGCTACTTTGAGGGGGTAGTGCCCGTTGGGGTGTGTGAGTTCGACTCTCACCTACCGCACAAGAGGCGGCTTCGAAAGGAGCCGCCTCTTTTTTTATGTATATTTGTAAAAACAAGTCTAGGATATGCCAGGGAAACTCCGCAGGGCGGTCCAAGCCGTCATTTATGCATTCTTTCTGATTTCTGCTGTCTCCTGCTATAAGGCGGCCGCCCCCGAACCCTACGGCCCAGTCCCCTCAGAATCGCAGCTGGAGTGGCAGAAGATGGAAACGAATATGTTCGTCCACTTCGGCCCGAATACTTTCAGCGGCCTGGAATGGGGAGAGGGGACCGAGGCGGAAGATAGCTTCTGCCCGACTGCACTGGACTGCCGTCAGTGGGCGGAAACTGCCAGCAAAGCCGGGTTCAAGGGGATAATAATCACCGCCAAGCACCACGACGGATTCTGCCTTTGGCCCAGCTCCGTAAGCAGCCACAGCGTCGCGCAGAGCAAGTGGAAAGATGGCCGCGGGGATGTGCTGAAGGAGCTTTCGGAGGCCTGCCGGGAATACGGGCTCAAGTTCGGAGTCTATCTTTCCCCCTGGGACCGCAACCATCCCTCCTATGGCACTGCGGAATACAATAAAGTCTATGTCCAGGCCCTGCGCGAGGTGCATTCCTCCTACGGGGAGATATTCGAACACTGGTTCGACGGTGCCTGCGGGGAGGGCCCGAACGGGAAGCGCCAGGAATATGACTGGGAGGCCTTCCGGAATACGGTCCGGGAGCTCAGCCCCTCTGCAGTGATGTTCAGCGACGTCGGCCCGGACTGCCGCTGGGTGGGCAACGAGAATGGCCGGGCCGGGGAAACCAACTGGAGCCGGCTGGATGTGGCCGGATTCACTCCCGGGGCAGGCGCTCCGCCGGTGGATACCCTGATGCAGGGCAACAGGCACGGGGCCTGCTGGGTGCCCGCCGAGACCGACGTCTCCATCCGCCCGGGCTGGTTCTGGCGTGCTTCGGAAGATGAACTGGTGAAGACTCCTTCCGAACTCGCCGACATCTACTTCAGCAGCGTCGGCCGGAATTCCCTTCTGCTATTGAACGTGCCTCCGGACAGCCGCGGGCGCATCCACGAAAACGATTCTCTGGCTCTGATGGCCTTCCGCGCCCGCATCGACGGCATCTTCTCCCGCAATCTCGCGGAGGATGGCAAGGCCCGTGCGGATGCCTGCCGCGGAGCGCGTTTCCGTCCTTCGAAGCTGCTCGACGGGGCCTACGACAGCTATTGGGCCGTCCCGGACGGAGAACTGACCCCCGCATTCAGGGTGGATCTTCCGGAAGAAAGGACCTTCAATGTGCTGATGCTCCAGGAATACATTCCCCTCGGTCAGAGGGTGGCAGCTTTCCGGGTAGAAGCCCTGCAGGACGGGGCTTGGAAGGAGATAGCCGCGGGCACTACCATAGGCTACAAACGCCTGCTGCGCGTGCCCGTAACTACGACGAAAGCCGTCCGCGTGAGCATCGATGCCTCAATGGCTTGCCCTGTGCTGAACGGCTTCGGTTTGTATTTCGACTCGGAATCCTCTATCTAGGCAGTTCGAACACTTCCAGTCCGCTGACCTGCCCGCTTTCGATCTTGAAACGCAAGGCGGTGCGCACCACCTGCCATCCTTGCAGGCCTGCCGCACCGGAGTTCATTGTGAGCATATTGTACTTCTCGTCCCACTGCACTTTGAGTATGTGGGAATGTCCGCATACGAACAGTCCGGGCTTCTCTTCCATTATCACCCTGCGGGCAACCGGATTGTAGTGGCCCGGATAGCCTCCGATGTGGGTCATCAGCACCTTCAGGCCCTCGCGCTCGAAGCATTGGAATTCCGGGAAGTCGTAGCGGGCCGGATATCCGTCGCAGTTTCCGTACACCCCCACCAGGGGCTTGAAATCCTTGAAGGACTGCAGGAAGGCATCGTCGCCTCCCCAGTCGCCGGCGTGCCATAGCTCGTCGACGGGTTCCAGGAAGTTCCGGAATTCGGGGCTGAATACCCCGTGCGTGTCGGATATCAGACCAATATACATTATTTGCCGGCGAGTCTCTTTTCCCAGGCCCAGGCGGCCGCGAGGGTCTCTTCCACGCTGCGCTCAGCCTTCCAGCCAAGTTCGCTGTTGGCCAGGGCGGGATCTGCCCAGATGGCGGTCACGTCTCCTGCGCGGCGGGGGGCATATTTCCAGTTGAGCTTGACTCCGTTCACCTTCTCGAAGGCGTTCACCAGCTCGAGCACGCTTACGGGGCGGCCGGTGCCGATGTTGAAGATTTCGCAGCCCTGCTTCATCTTGCCCTCCAGCATGCGGCGCACGGCATAAACGTGGGCCTTGGCGAGGTCCACGATGTCGATGTAGTCGCGCTTGCAGGTGCCGTCTTCGGTGGGATAGTCATTGCCGAAGATGCTAAGGCACTCCCTCTTGCCGATGGCTGTCTGGGTGATGAAGGGAACGAGGTTGTTGGGCACTCCGCGGGGGAGTTCGCCTATGAGTGCGCTGGGATGTGCTCCGATGGGATTGAAGTAGCGCAGCAATATTCCTTTGAGCTTGCCCTGGGAGGCGCGGACGCTGTCCTGGAGTATGTCCTCGCACATCTGCTTGGTGTTTCCGTATGGAGATGTGGCAGGCTTGCGGGGGCTCTGCTCGGTAACGGGCACCACGTCGGGCTCGCCATAGACTGTTGCGGAAGATGAGAACAGCACGTTGCTGCAGCCGTGTGCCTGCGCGGCCTCGAGTACGTTCATAAAGGACTCGAGATTGTTCTTATAGTACATCAGCGGCTTCTCCACGGATTCTCCCACGGCCTTGAATGCGGCGAAGTGGATGACGGCGTCGATCTTGTTCTCGGCGAAGAGCTTGTCCGCCGCTGCGGCATCGCAGAAATCCATCTTTACGAGGGGAAGTTTCTTACCCAGGATTTCGCATACGCCTTTATAATTGGTTTCGTCGCAATTGCTGAAATTGTCGGCAATGAGTACGTCGTACCCTGCCTCTACTAACTCCACGGTCACGTGGCTACCGATGAATCCGGCACCGCCGGATACCAAAACAGTCTTCTTCATTCTAATATTGTTGGTTAAGGAATACTCACATCCGCAGAATGTCTGGTTGTAGAAATTCTGCTCTTTTATTATTTCGCCGCGGCGCGGCTGCAGGCCGCCCTTGCGCCAGTTGCGCCCCCACCAGTTCACGCCCTGCACCTGGGCGCAGGCCCAGCTTCCGGCCTCGTCCACCTGTTCCAGGCTCTTCCATCTGGAAGATGCCAGCGAGGTGGTCAGGGTGTCGAAACCGTGTGCGGCCGCATATCTGGCGGCCCTCAGCAGGCGGTAGCGGAAGCATTCCAGGCAGCGGGAGCCCCGCTCGGGAGCATCTTCCCGCCCGGTCGCGACCTCCGAGACCCAGTCCTTGTGGTCGTAATCGTCGTCCACGACCTCCAGGCCGAACAGCGCGGCATAGCGCAGGATTTCCGCCTTGCGCTTGTCGTATTCTTCTTTGGTGTAGATGTTGGCGTTGCTCCAGAAAACCACCGGCTTTTCACCCTCTTTTACAAGGGCCTCGATTATAGCCCCGGAACACGGAGCGCAGCAGGCATGGAGCAGTAGTTTCATTTTACCGAGTTGATGTCCACGTAGCCGTTGAGGATGGCATATACCGTAAGGCCCGCGACGGTCTTGATGCCCGTCTTGCGGGTGATGTTCTTGCGGTGGGTGATCACGGTGTTAATGCTGATGTTGTGACGGTCGGCAATCTCCTTGTTAAGCAGGCCCTGGGCCACGCTCACAAGAATCTCTATCTCCCTGTCGGAAAGCTCGTTATGTTCGGTACTGTCCTCCTGGCCGTGGGGCACGGGGGCCACGTGGTGTGCCATGGGATTCTCGATCAGCTTGACCATGGGCACCAGTATGTTGTCCTCGATGGCGGTGTGGGAATCCAGGTCGCTCTGCAGGGCGAAGATATAGTTGAGCAGGCGGACGCGGAGGCGGTCGTCGCATTCCGCGGGCAGGCTCTTCAGAATCAGGTTCTTAAGGTCGGAGAGGCTCTCCTCTATGTTGGCGTGGCATTCGTCCAGCTGGGTGATGGAATATGAAGGGTTGCGCTTCCCGAGCAGCAAGTTCTGCACGTAGGGAATGACCTCTCCCTCTTCGTACTCGAAGTGCTTGTCGAGTTCGGTCTTGTAGTCGGAGAAGAATTTCCATATCACCCTCTTCTGGGCTTCCGGGCAGGGGATTATCAGATCCTCTATGGTAGATGCCAGCAGAACCAGGGCATTGCTCATATAGTAGTCGTGGCTCTGGTGCAGGTATCGCAGGATGTCGTCGATATGGCCGTCCCGGAGGATTTCCTCGCTCGGAGTATAGTCCTTCTTAGTATAGACATTGCATATCAGCAGGAAAGTATCGGTGTCGAGATGATTCTTCTCGCATATCTCCCGGACAGTCTTTTCCCCGAATCCGCCTTCGATGCCAAAGCGTGTAAGAACTGCTAGCAGATGGTAGTTCGCCTCCACGAGTTCTGCCATCTTCATATTGCCGTGGATCTGTTTCATAACTTACAAAGATAATAAATATAGGTAAAAGATAAAAATATTTGAAAATTTGATAATTTTTTATTGTAATTCAATAATTTTTTATATATTTGCAGAAAACAATAAACAAGCAGACCTATGTTAGAATGGTGGGCATCACTAAGTATTCTGAGTAAGATCCTCTGGGGAGTCACCCTGGCGGCTACTCTTATTTTCATCATCCAGAGCATCCTGACCTTCATCGGTGCAGATGTGGACGGCGCAAGCGACTTCGACGTGGATCCTTCCGATATGGGAGGGGACCTCGACGGAGGCATTAACCTATATACCTTCCGCAACTTCATCAACTTCATCCTGGGCTTCGGCTGGACTGCCATACTGCTCAAGGACAGCGTGCAATCCAAAGCCTTGCTGATTCTTATTTCGGCATTCGTGGGTATTGCGCTGGTTGCGATAGTAATGTTCCTGTTCCGCGCCCTGGCAAAGATGCAGCAGAGCGGCAACATCGACGTGAACAAATGCGCCGTGGGTTGCACGGGTAAAGTCTACCTCACCATCCCCGGAGAGCGCTCCGGCGAGGGTAAGGTGCAGATTACCATCAGCAACGCCGTACGCGAATACATCGCCCTTACCGATGGCGACACCATCAAGACCGGCACGCCCATAAAGGTCGTGGAGGTCATCAACGACAGCACCCTCCTGGTGGAAGAATTGAACTCCTTAATTATCTAAAAATATGGAAATCTACGTTATCCTTATCGTCGTAGCCATCGTATTCATTACGATTTCGGCCATCCTCAAACGCTACAAACGCTGCCCTTCCGACAAGATTCTCGTAATCTACGGTAAGACCGGCCGCCACGGTTCCGCAAAGTGCGTACACGGCGGTGCAGCTTTCATCTGGCCCGTATTCCAGAACTACGCCTTCCTCGACCTGACCCCTATCAGCATCGAGTGCAACCTTACCAACGCCCTTTCCAAGCAGAACATCCGCGTGGACGTGCCTTGCCGCTTCACCGTGGGTATCAGCACCGAACCTGAGAACATGACCAACGCTGCAGAGCGTCTGCTCGGTCTCACCACCGGCGCCATCCAGGGAATCGCAACCGATATCCTCTTCGGTCAGCTCCGTCTCGTGATCGCTACCATGGACATCGAGGAAATCAACTCCGACCGCGATAAGTTCCTCGCCAACGTTTCCACCAACGTGGAGGCTGAGCTCCGCAAGATCGGTCTGAAGCTCATCAACGTGAACGTCACCGATATCCGCGACGAGTCCGGCTATATCGAGGCTCTCGGTAAGGAAGCTGCCGCAAAGGCCATCAACGACGCTAAGAAGAGCGTTGCAGAGCAGAACCGTTTCGGTGAAACCGGTAAGGCAAATGCCGACAAGGACACCCGCGTGAACGTTGCTGCCGCAGATGCCGATGCAGTGAAGGGTGAGAACAATGCAAAGATCGAGATTGCGAACTCCGACGCTCTCCGCCGTCAGAAGACTGCAGAGGCCGACCGTATCGCAGTGGCCGCCGAAAAGGTGCAGGCCGCAAAGGCTCTCGAAGAGGCCTACCAGAGCGAGCGTGACGCTGAGCTTGCCCGTGCCGAACGTGAGAAGGCAACCCAGCAGGCAAACGTGGTCGTGGCCGCCCAGATCGAAAAAGAGAAAGCTATCATCGACGCAGAGGCCGAGGCCGAGCAGATCCGCCGTAAGGCAAAAGGTGAGGCCGATGCTATCTACGCAAAGATGGACGCCCAGGCACGAGGCGTGTTCGAGATCCTGACAAAGCAGGCTCAGGGTTTCAACCAGCTCGTCGGTGCTGCTGAGGGAGATGCCCAGAAGGCTGTCCTTATGATGATCGCAGACAAGCTGCCTGAACTCGTCAAGACCCAGGTCGAGGCCGTGAAGGGTATCAATATCGACAAGGTGACCGTATGGGACGGTGGTTCTTCCGTCAACGGGAAGACCGCTACTTCCAACTTCATCTCCGGTATGATGCAGAGCGTACCTCCGCTCAACGACCTCTTCAAGATGGCCGGTATGGAACTCCCCGACTATCTTAAGAAGGACGCCAAACCTGAAGATCAGCCTGCCGCGAAGGAGGAGAAATAGTTATGCCGATAATGATTAATATAGACGTGATGCTGGCCCGCCGGAAAATGAGTTCCGGCGAGCTGGCCTCGCGCATCGGCATTACTCCGTCCAATATGTCGATCCTGAAGACAGGCAAGGCGAAGGCCCTGCGGCTCACTACCCTCGAGTCGCTCTGCCGCGAGCTTGACTGCCAGCCGGGAGATATACTAGAGTACACTCCGTGAGCCATTTTCTCTACGTCCTTTTTTCATTTCTACCATTTACCGTATGCCTAGTCTGGCTAGCCGTGTATGTGGTAGAATTTCGCGATTCATCCAAGCCCAAGCGCTTCCTGACCCTCCTGGCCCTGCTCTGCACCGTGCTGTATTTCTGCCACGCGTGGTTCTTCATGGCGGAGGACTGGCAATACGGCTTGCTGGATGCGATCTACCTGTTCTGCAATCTCTCGGTCTATCCGGTATTCTTCTGCTATGTGATCATCCTTACCCAGGATGTCCCGTTCAAAGGCCGGATCTTCCTGCTGCTTCTGCCCGCGTTCATTATGTCGGTGGCCGCCTACCTTAGCGGAGGCAACGCCCTGGTGCTCAAGATTGCCAGGGTAATATTCGCCCTGCAGGTGGTTTCCGTTGCCTTTTTCGGCCTCAGGGCCTTGGCAAAGTTCGACAAGGATATCCGCAACTTCTACTCCGACACCGAGGGCAAGACCATGCACGCGACCACGGTCCTGCTGGTCTGCTTCCTGATCTTCGCCGTCCTATCCACGGTGGCGAACATCATCGGCAGGGAGCGTTTCCTGGACTCCGGCATACTTGGGATTCCGTCCCTGCTTTTCTCCGCCTTCATCTTTGCCGTATTCGAGGTCAGTTCCAAGATTGACTTCTATGCCAAGGACTTCAAGAAGGAAGTAAAGGAGGCTGCATCCGAGGCTTATCCCGAGTTTGCAGGGGAGGCGGGAGATGACGCCGAACTTGCCGCCAAGATTGCAGCGGTGATGGATGAACAGAAACTGTTCCTCACGCCCGGGCTCAAGATTTCGGACGTTGCCCTTGCCGTCGGATCTAACCGTACCTATGTATCAAACGCTATCAACAACGTGGCTCAGATGCCCTTCTCCGATTATGTGAATTCCCGGAGGATAGAGCATGCCAAGGCGCTGCTTTCCGAATCCGGTTCCGATGCGGAATCGAGCATTTCCACCGTGGCCCAGGAGTCGGGATTCGCATCCTTCCCGTCCTTCTACAGAGCCTTCGTAAAGTACGTCGGAATGCCGCCTACGGCCTGGCTGAAGTCATTTAAAGGCTGATTTCGTACGATTTGAAATAATTTTTGTCTTATATGAAATTCCGCCCCTTTTATTGGAGGAGCGGAATCTCTACATTTGCTATGCGGAAAACCGGAGTGTTGCCTCCGTTTTCCACTAAAGCTATTAATCAATCCAATTAATAGTGTTTATCTAGTTAGGGCGAAGTCCGACTCCTTGCGGGGTCGGATTTCATTGTTTTACGAGATTGAAACCGGGAGATGCCCAGGTTTCAAAATCTCCGAAGATAAGATAGCCTTCCAGGTCCTCGCGCGACAGTATGAACTCCTTGGCTGCATCCAGGCCTATCACCATGCAGTAGGTGGCATAGGCATCTGCCTCCATTGCGCTTTTGGCGACTATGCTCGCGCTGAGCAGATTGTGCTCCACCGGATTCCCGGTTCGCGGATCGATGGTGTGGGAGAACTTCTTCCCGTCCTTGATATAGAATTTGCGATAGTTCCCCGAGGTCACAATTCCCTGCGGCCCGCCGTCGGACTCCCAGATGCCATCCAGCTCCGCTCCCGGCTTGTCGTTCCCGTCCGTGGGCTTGTCAACCCCTATCCTCCAGGGCTTCCCGGAAGGGTTGAAGCCGTCGCAGTAGATTTCTCCTATGTCCACCAGCATATCCTTCACTCCTATTCCGTAGAGATACTCCGCCACCTTGTCGCAGCTGTATCCCTGGGCTATGGCATTGAAGTTCATCCCCGGCCCGAAACCGAAGCCCCACTTGTCGAACAATGCCCCGGCAAAACAATCTACCGCACCATCGCTTTCTTCCTTGAATCTTTTGGCCGCCTCCACTACTTCCAGCAGCATGGGGCTGGGAGTCACCTCCTCGCCGGCATTAATGCGGCTGAGTTGCGAGGCCTTGTTGTAGCCCGACAGGGTAGTGTCTATTTCGTAGAGAATGTCGTCGATCTTCTTCTGGATTGCCTCGGGCCTTTCCTTAACTCCCTTCAGATTCGCCTTCACTCCCCAGGTCCCGCCCTGCGCATAGCCGCCGAACTGGGCGTAGCGATTCTGCCCGCATCCCGACAAAAGCATCAGCATTGCGGTCAGCAGCACGCATACCGGACTTTTACTTATTGCTTTCATAAGCTTGATTGTTGCATCCTAATGCCAGGTAAACGGCCTCCACGGCAGTCAGAGCCGCAGTTTCCGTACGCAGCCTGCTCGGCCCCAGATGCACCGGCACGAAGCCTGCATCCAGCGCCGCCTTCACTTCCTCCTGCGAAAAATCGCCCTCGGGGCCTATCAGAACCGTTATCCTGGCGGAGGTGCGAGGGCGTTCAGCGGACGGGGAATGCAGGTACCGGACCCCTTTTTCCGGGGTACGGACCTGCCCTTTCCCCGCCGCGGAAGAAATCTCCGCCAGGATATCGACGATGGACCCGCGGGCCTGGACATCGTCGGAACAGTACGCGATTAGTTTGATAATGCTTTTTTCTTGCGGAGGAACCAGCCCTTTACCGGCCCCGCCAGCAATGAAACTACTGACAGAAACTACGTCGGAGACCGCGGGAACAGCCCCCTTCAAACTTTGCTTCGCCGCCGAAACCGCAATCTTCTGCAAACGATCCACCCTCACCACACGCCTCTCCGAATGATCCCCGATCACAGGCACGAACTCATCTACCCCCAACTCCGTAGCCTTCTCCACGAACCACTCGTAACGATCGATATTCTTGGTAGGGCAGACGGCCATGGTAAGATGGTAGGGATGTGCGCCCCAGCCGGCCTCTTCCGAAACCACGCGCGCAACAGCCTCGCGGGGGGAATCATCGCTCAGCACGCAGTGCAGCAGTGAACCTCCTCCGTCGATCACCTCCACGGAATCGCCTGCGCGATGCCTCAGCACCCGCACGCAATGCCCGGATTCCTCCGCGTCCAGATACGCGAAGCCAGCCTCTACCTTATATGCATAGAAAAGTTCCATCTAGGGCCTGATGATTTCTACTTCTCCCCGCAGCCCGAGCTTGATTATCTGCGAAGCACGGCCGGTGGAATCCCTGTCGAAACCGGCAGGGACCACATAGTCCACGGCAGAGATTATCTCCTGGGAGATTTCCTCGAAACAGCTCGGCGTCTCCTCGCCGGAAATATTGGCGGAGGTCGATACCAGCGGCTTGCGCAGCTTGCGGACCAGTTTTACGCAGAAATCGTTCAGGGGGATGCGTATGCCCACGGAACCATCTTCCGCAATCACGTTCGGGGCCAGATACTGGGCTCCGGGATAGATGATGGTCATAGGGGCGTCGTTCACCTCCACCAGGTCGATGGCGATCTGGGGGATTTCCTTGATGTGCTTGGCCACCATGTCGAGGTCGCTGGCCAGCAGCACGAGCGACTTCGCCCCGCTGCGGCGCTTGATCTCGAACACCTTCGCCACGGCCGCCTCGTTGGTGGCATCGCAGCCAATTCCCCACACAGTGTCGGTGGGATACAGAATCACTCCGCCGCGCTTCAGGACCTCCAGGGCCTCGCTGATGACGGTATCAATAGTGGACATAGTTACTGTTGTTATTCTTGCGTTTCTTATACCACCACCAGATCAGGAACCAGCCTATCAGTGCGCCTCCGAGATGTGCGAAGTGCGCAACTCCGGCCTGGGTACCGGTGATTCCGGTGAAGAGTTCGATGCCAATGAAGATGATGGCCATCCATTTGGCGGAAAGCGTCACGGGAGGGAAGATGAGAGTCATCTTGGCCTCGGGGAAGATCATTGCGAAGGCGATGATGATGCCGTAGATGCAGCCGGAGGCTCCCACGGTCGGGACCATCTGCATGGAGATGTCCAAGGCCTGCACGCCCGTCTGGGCTGCGGCGGCTCCGAGTCCGCAAAGGAAGTAGAGTATCAGGTAGCGCTTCTGCCCCAGCATCCTTTCCACGGCCGTTCCGAAGATGAACAGGGAGTACATGTTGAAGAAGAGGTGCCAGAAGCTACCGTGCATGAACATATAGGAGATGGGCTGCCAGATCTTGAACCAGGGGGTTCCCGGATAGAAGAGTGCGAAGTTCCCTATCATGAAGCGCTCGTTCACCATTGTGGCGAGGTAGAAGATCACGTTGATGATGATCAGATGTACTGTTACGGGCAGTTGTCGTCTGTCGTTTTGTATGTATGGCATGTCCTATTGAAATCTTTTGTCCAAATCTTCCACGCTAAGCAGCGCGGTAATCTTTTTCCCCGAGGGGGTGAGCTCGGCGTTGTCGCAGGCGAATAATGCATCTATCAAATTCTGGGCCTCGAGGGCATTGCGGGGCGCTTCGGCATTCAGGCTGCCCAGGGTGGCGAATTTGGATGCCAGCCCGGCGCGTACTACCTCGGGCACGCCGGAGGTCTCGTCGGAGAGTATGAGCAGTATGTCCTGCACCATCTGCTGCACCTTCCCTGCCTCGCAGGAATAACCTTCCGGAACCCCGTTCACCACCACGGTGTCGTTGCCGAAGGGGCTGATGTCGAAGCCTACGGCCGCGAGGGTGGCAGCGTGCTCGTCGAATAGCAGACGGGCGGCCGTGCCTACCTGCACCTGCACAGGAAAGAGGGCGGTCTGGGTTACGGGAGCATCTTTCGACAGGGCCTTCAGGCTCCTCTCGTAGAGTATCCTTTCCCAGGCGCGGCGGATGTTCACCAACATGACTCCGGAAGCGGTGGGGGCGATGATTATCTTCCCTTTGACCACCAGCGCACGGGCCTGTACGGCCTGATTCTGTTCGAACAGCATTCCGTATCCGGCGCTATCTGCATCGGGTTTAGGCCAGGCAGCTCCGGAACCGGTACGGGCATTGCCCGTCCGCAGGGTTTCCTCATTGCCGGCGTCGAACCCCAGATTAATTGCGAAGGGATCGTAGGTAGGATCCATCTGGGGACCGGGAGCCACCGAAACGGGCCCACGGTACTCCTCGAAACTCTTACCCATCTGCGGCATCTCCACTCGGCCCTCGGTATCGAAATCTATCCCCTCGCCGAAGGAATTCTTGCCTAGGGTCTCCTTGACGCAGGCGTAGATGGTCTGGAAGATGACCGAATCCTCCTCGAACTTGACCTCCGCCTTGGTAGGATGAATGTTCACGTCCACGCTCTCCGGATCCACCTCCAGCCAGATGAAGTAGGAGGGGGTATATCCTTCCGGGAGATACTCCTCGTAGGCCTTCATCACTGCCTTGTGCAGATAATTGCTGCGGAAGTACCTGCCGTTCACGAAGAAGAACTGGTTCGCGACGGTCTTCCGGGCGGCGTCCGGACGGGCCAGGAAACCGCTCACGCGCACTATCGAGGTCTCGGCGGTAATATCGACCAGGTCCCCGGTCACGCTTGCTCCCATCAGGTCCATTACCCTGAATTTCAAGGATTTGGCGGGGCGCAGGCGGTAGATGTCGCGGCCGTTGCTTACCAGCGAGAAGCCGACGTCGGGGCGGGTGAGTGCTATGCGGGTGAACTCCTCCACTATGTGACGGAGTTCGACGGTATCGGATTTCAGGAATTTCCTCCTAGCGGGGGTGTTGTAGAAGAGATTGCGTACCAGGAAGTTGCTGCCGGTAGGCGCGGCTACGGAAGATGT
>JAILMV010000038.1 GCA_024692185.1 Bacteroidales bacterium
ACATCCTGGCCATCGGCCTTCAGCGCAGTCTTTGAGGCGCTTATGCTTGTCCCCACAGGCCTCTCCGGCCAGGAATCCTGGGCAACACGGCGGCCCTTCACGAAGCCCCTGGCACTGAAATCCCGGGCAGATGCCGGCACCTTCCAGACCAGATGCCCGTCTTCGGGCATCTCCTTGCGCCCGAGGGAACGCCCATCCGCATAGAGACTAACCTTCTCGCAGTTGGAATACACCCAGACCTCTCCATTGTAAGGCCCGCAGATATGTACCATGGGCTCGGAGGTCCAGACGGACTGCAGGTAGAAGGCCTCGTCCTTGGGGAAGCAGCAGTAGTCGAGTATGCCGAACTGCGAACCGGTAGCGGGCCAGACCATGGGATTGGGCTCGCCGCGGTAGTCCTGGCCCGTCCAGTAGAACAATCCCAGCCTCCAGGGCTCGGCCTTGTAGAACTTCCAGCCATGCTCTATGACGTTGATGCGGCCGAGGGTGTCGATGCGGTTGAGCGGAGTCATCCATCCCTCGGAAGCCACGGTCTCGTATTTGCCGCGGGTGCCGCAGCCGGAAGTTTCCTCCGTGCCCACGGCCAGCTTCTCCGGCCATTTCTGCCGGTATTCATCTACCGGATTCTGCACTATGTAGTTGTATCCGAACACGTCCACACCCTTCACCAGGGTACGTCCGCCGGCATTGCCGTAGGTGCTGGGGCGGCTGGGATCCAGGCGGTGAACCTCCTCGGACATCAGCTGGGCTATGCGCTCGCCCTTGGGACTGTGCTCCATTGCCCATTCTTCGTTCGCTATGCTCCACAGGATTATGCAGGGATGGTTGCGGTCGCGGTCTATCATGTTGCGCAGCTGTGCGAACTGTTCGGCATTGATGCCCATCTGGCGGTTCTCGTCGATTACCAGCAGGCCCAGCTCGTCGCAGATGTCCAGCATTGCGGGAGATGCAGGGTTGTGGGAGCTGCGGACTGCGTTGAATCCGTACTTCTTCAGCTGCAGCAGGCGGTAGCGCCAGAGCTCGTCCGGCACTGCCACGCCCACTCCGGCATGGTCCAGATGCAGGTTGCACCCCTTCAGCTTCACGCTCTCCCCGTTGATCAGCAGGCCCTTCTGCGGATGGAATTCCAGTTCCCGCACTCCGAACTTCGTGGAATGGCGGGCAGAAAGCTTCCCGTCATAATAAAGGGAGATTTCGCAAGTATGGAGATAGGGGTCCGAAGGGCTCCAGCGATGCTCCGCTTTCGCCACGGGCTTGCCTCCGGCATCCAGTATGCGTACCTCCGCCCGGACCTTCGCAGGGTCCACCGAGGCGTCGGCATACTTCAGCTCGTAGCTCGGGACTCCGTCATTCACTTTCAGGGAATAGGGCTTGATGGCCACCGGCCCGGCCTTGTGCAGATATACGTTGCGGTAGATGCCCGCTCCCTCGTAGTACCAGCCTTCTTCCGTGGAGGCATCGCAGCGCACGGTAATCACATTGTCCCCTCCGTAGTTGAGGTAGGGGGAGAGGTCATATACGCTGGATACATATCCGCTGACTTCGCTTCCCAGATAGCAGCCGTTGCAGAAGACCTGGCTGTTGCGGAAGATGCCCTCGAACTCTATCCATATCTGTTTTCCCGCGTCCTCCGCGGGGATTTCGATGTGCTTGCGGTACCAACCCACAGAATTCTGTGGATACTTCCATCCCACGCATTTGTAGCCGTGGGAATGACTGGCCTCCTTGCTGTAGGGCAGATCCACCACCCAGTCGTGCGGGAGGCTGACCTGCTGCCACGCCGAATCGTCGAATTCCGGCATTATGGGAGCGTGGCTGTGATTGGAACTCATCACCTTGCTGTAGTAGGTGAAATACTCCGTTCCGTGGGTGAAATCGCGCTCCATCGAGGATGCGTCTCCCAGCGAAAAAGTCCAATTGTTGTTCAGCAGAATTGCGGTCAGAAGTATTAGTATTTTCATAACTGCAAGATACGAATATTTTATTAAATTTGTAGAATACGAACCTGTTATTCTATGAGACATTCTATCCGCATAATTCCCTTGTTGCTGCTGTTGGTTCTGACGGCCTGCAACGAGCATTATTCCCGAAAAGGCAATAGCGTTACCGTCAACATAAGCGAAGTCGGGGAGTTCGCTCCCCGGCAGATCTGCCTGCAGCTTGTTTCGGACCGCATAATACGTGTCAGCACCCCCGCGCTTTCGCCGGAGTCGTTGCTTGCCTCGCCGGAAAAAGGCTCGGAAAGCAGCGCTCCGGTCTCCAGTGCTGCAGTAGCTAAGCGCAAGAGTCTGGTGGTGGTTCCGCAGAAGGGCCGCGCCAGGTTCAAGGTCAGCGAAGAGGAGGGAGTCGTTACTGTAAGTACGGCCGAAATCAGCGCCTGCGTGAACCCTGCCGGCCACATCTACTTCTACGATAAAGACGGCAATCCGCTGCTGGAGAACGGCACCCTGGCCCTACAGGCCAAGGAGGTCGAGGGCAAGGCCGGATATGCCGTGCGCACGCTTTTCGACAGCCCGGAAGGGGAGTCCTTCTACGGCCTCGGGCAGCATCAGACCGGGGAATTCGACCGTAAGGGAACGGACGAGGAACTATATCAGTACAATACCAAGATCAGCATCCCCTTCGTGGTTTCCACCAATGGCTACGGCCTGCTCTTCGATGCATATTCCTACAGCCGCTGGGGCAATCCCGAGGGCTATGTGCAACTGGGCCAGGAACTGAAACTCTTCGATAAATACGGCAAGGAAGGCGCCCTCACCGGCACCTACCTGGCCAAGGACGGCAAGCGTCTGGTCCGCCGCGAGGACAGTCTCTTCTTCGAGAATGAATGGACCATAAAGAACCTTCCCGACTTCCCCCTGAATGGGGCCAAGGTCACTTACGAAGGTTGGATAGAGGCCCCTCACAGCGCGGAATACCGCTTTACCCAGTACTATGCCGGTTTCCAGCGCACCCTGATCGGAGGCAAGGAGGTGATGAGCAACCGCTGGCGTCCGGCCTGGAACCCGAACAGCTACAAATACGGGGTCGAACTGGAGGCCGGAGTCCGCACTCCCATAAGGATAGAGTGGGATCCGGACGGGGACGTGTCCTACATTGGTTTGAGGGTAGCACCCTTGCAGAGCGAGGAGGAACGCGAGAAGCTTAGTTTCTGGTCCGAATTCGAGCCTGGGGCCGACTTCTACTTCATAGCCGGAAACAATTACGACGAAGTGATCCGCGGCTACCGTACCCTCACGGGGAAGGCCCAGGTAATGCCCAAGTGGGCCCTGGGATTCTGGCAGAGCCGGGAGCGCTATTCCACTCAGGAGGATCTGGTGAATACCCTCGCAGAGTTCCGCAAGAGGGGGATTCCGGTCGATAACATAGTCCAGGACTGGCAGTATTGGAAGGACGATGACTGGGGCTCCCACGATTTCGACTTGAGCCGCTATCCCGACCCTGAAAAGATGCTGGACGACGTCCACGGGATGCACGCCCGCTTCATGATCAGCGTCTGGCCCAAGTTCTACACCGCCACCGACAATTACAAGGCCCTGCGCGATGCGGGCTATACCTACGAGAACCCTGTCCGCGACTCCCTGCAGGACTGGCTCGGCCACTATCAGACCTTCTACGATGCCTATGCCGAAGGCGGTCGGAAACTGTTCTGGAAGCAGATGGACGAGCATCTCTACAGCAAATACGGACGTAAGATAGATGCCTGGTGGATGGATGCCAGCGAGCCCAATCTGCGCGACTGTCTTCCCAAGGAATACATGCAGTGGCTGCTGACCCCTACGGCCCTCGGCCCTGCCACCGAATACTACAATGCCTATGCGCTGGTGAATGCCGAGGCCATCTACGAGGGCCAGAGGAGCGTAGATCCCGACAAGCGGGTATTCCTGCTGACACGCAACGGATTCGCCGGCCTGCAGCGCTACTCCACCGCCAGCTGGAGCGGGGACATCGGCACTTCCTGGACGGACATGCAGATGCAGATTACCGCGGGCCTGGGCTATTCCATGGCCGGCGTACCTTTCTGGGGAATGGACATAGGCGGATTCAGCGTGATGGGCAAGTTCCAGGACCCTGCGAACCGGGCGGAATGGCAGGAACTGCAGGCCAGATGGCATCAGTTCGGCACCTTCGTGCCCCTCTTCCGCACCCACGGGCAGTGGCCCCGCCGCGAGCTCTGGAACATCGCCGAAGAAGGGTCTCCCGCTTACGAAAGCATACTCTACTATATGAAACTGCGCTACCGCCTGATGCCTTATCTGTATTCGCTGGCGGGGATGGTGCACTTCGACGATTATACCATTATGCGCGGCCTTCCGATGGACTTCCCGGAGGATCCTACCGCCCGCGTGGTGGCCGACCAGTGGATGTTCGGTCCGGCCCTGATGCCTTGCCCCGTATGCGAGTACAAGGCCCGCAGCCGCGATGTTTATCTGCCGGAGGGTATCTGGTATGATTTCTATACGGAAGAGGCTCTGGAGGGTGGCCAGCCCATCGAAGCCGAGGCTCCTTACGGGAGGATCCCGCTCTTCGTACGGGGAGGTTCAATACTGCCTCTCGGCCCCGACATGCAGTGGTCCGACGAGAAAGCCGCCGACCCCATCGAACTCCGCATCTACCCCGGAGCCGATGCCTTCTTCACCCTCTACGAGGATGACGGTCTGAGCTATGCCTACGAAAGGGGAGAGCACGCCACCATCCCTCTGGTATGGGACGATGCCTCCGGCGAAATCACCATAGGCTCCCGCAGCGGCTCGTTCCCCGGAATGCAGGAAATCCGCCGCTTCGTAATCCGTCTGGCCGGATCATCCGAAACGATGGTGATTACTTACGATGGTAAAGCTGTAAGTCAACGTCTTTAAGCACGGGAGCTTTCGACATGTCCTGGGGATTGGTTCCGGGAGCATCCTGAGGGATATCCTGGCCGATCAAGGCGAATAGCTGCTGCCAGTAGAGGGGGAATTCTCCCTCTGCGTTCTTGAAGTTCATCGGCTTGTTTTCGAAGAGATAGCTGCCGTCCGCCGGGCGGTAGCTTTCGCGTACCAGTTCCGAGCAATACATTGCCTCGTTGTTCTCCAGGAACCATACGTCGTAGGGCCTTCCGAGGAACTTCTTGCTGTTCTCCACGAAGCTGGCGGCCTGGCTGTCGTCCTTCAGCCTCTTTACAATGAAAACGGGCATGGAACCGTCCTTGAGAGTGAAATCCCGGAAGAAAGTATCTATGGGATGACGGTCCACGCCGTGCTTTATGGTAGCATCTATTATCCAGCTGGTATCCTTCCCGACCTCCGCGATGGCCACGTGTATCAGGTTGAGGGCCCCGTCCCCGGTGGCGTCGCCGATAGCGCTGCCCATGGAATCGGATTCCAGGTCATAATCTGCAGGGATTCCCACGAAGATGAGGTCCCCGGTTTGCAATTTGGCCTGCCTGCTGCAGGCTGCGAGGGACATAATCCCAAGAATTAGGTAGATGAGTTTTTTCATACTTCAAAGTTACGCAGAAAAAAGATAACTTTGCAGCAATATGAATGAATCCGTACTTTTAGCACTACTCATACCCTTCGCCGGCACGGCGCTGGGATCCTCCTTCGTCTTCTTCATGCGCAGGGACATGCCCACACTGCTGCAGAAAGCCCTGCTGGGCTTCGCTTCCGGCGTAATGGTGGCGGCCTCCGTATGGTCGCTGCTGATTCCTTCGATGGAGATGACCCCGGGCAATGTCTGGCCCGCCACCCTCGGCCTTCTGGGAGGTTTCGCCTTCCTCTTGCTGATCGACCAGCTGACTCCTCACCTTCACCTTTCGGGTGGCCCCGAAGGCCCCAGGAGCCGTCTTTCCCGCACAACCATGCTGGCTCTTGCAGTCACCATCCACAACCTGCCGGAAGGCATGGCAGTGGGCGTTGCGATAGCCGGTGCCATGGCAGGAGAAACCGGAATTACCGTAGCCGGAGCCCTGGCCCTTTCCCTGGGTATTGCCATACAGAACGTACCTGAAGGAGCCATCATTTCTATGCCTCTGCGCGCCGCTGGCAACAGCCGGCGCAAATCCTTCATGATCGGTGCCCTCAGCGGAATAGTCGAACCCATTGGCGGTGCCCTGGTGATACTTCTCGCCTCCGCGGTTACCGGAATGATGCCCTATATGCTGTCATTCGCAGCGGGAGCAATGCTCTATGTAGTAATCGAGGAACTGGTGCCTGAGGCCTCCGAAGGCCACCATTCCAACATCGGCACCATAGGCTTCGCCATAGGCTTTGCGCTAATGATGGTACTGGATGTGGTTCTTGGCTGAGAAATGCCAAAAAAAACGTATCTTTGTTTCTTGCCATGAGCCAGGAAGAGTTCATAAAGATACGTGGTGCCAAAGCCCATAACCTGAAGAATGTCGACGTGGATATCCCGCGCGGCAAATTTACCGTTATCACAGGTCTCAGCGGCAGCGGCAAGAGCTCCCTTGCCTTCGACACCATCTACGCCGAAGGCCAGCGCAGGTATCTCAACACCCTTTCTCCCTATGCCAAGCATTTCATGGGGATACTGGACAAGCCCGAGGTGGAGAGCATCGAGGGCCTGAGCCCCATCATCGCCATCGAGCAGAAGACCACAGGCAACAATCCCCGGTCCACCGTAGGAACCATCACCGAAATCTCGGACTTCTTGCGCCTGCTCTACGCCCGTGCATCTACCGCTTATTCACCGGTCACCGGTGCGGAGATGGTGCGCTACACCGACGAGCAGATAGTGGACCTGATAATGAAGAATTACGAGGGCCGCAAGTGCCTGCTGCTCTCTCCTCTGGTTAGGGGGCGCAAGGGCCATTACCGCGAACTCTTCGACCAGCTCCGCCGCAAGGGATACACCCAGGTGCGCATCGACGGGGAAATACTGAGTCTCAATGAAGTCGAGTCCCTGGACCGCTACAAAGGGCATTTCATCGAGCTGGTGATCGATAAGCTCAAGCCCGGCGAAGGGGACGAAAAACGCATCCGCGCCTCGGTCATGACCGCCCTCGGAATGGGAAAAGGCTCGCTTGCCATACTGGATTACGAGAGCGCCGAACTCCATCACTACTCCAAGCATCTGGTCGATCCCGAAACCGGCCTCTCCCTCCAGGAACCGGCTCCGCATACCTTCTCCTTCAACTCTCCCGAGGGGTACTGCCCTCATTGCAAGGGATTGGGAACGGTGGTGGACGTGAATATGGACAGCATAGTTCCAAATCCGGAACTCAGTATTGCGGAGGGCGGAATAGTGCCTCTCGGAAAGGTTCGCGAGAACAAGAAGTTCGAGGTCATCCGTTCCATTGCCCGCAAATATAATTTCTCCCTGCACGACCCTATTGCAGCCCTGCCGGACGAGGTCGTCAGCCTCCTTATCTATGGATCCGACGAGTTCTTCCGCATCGGCGACGGGACTCTCAGCCAGATGGTGAACTGGCCGGGAATAGTGGACAATATCGAGGACAAGATTGTCTGCCCGGTATGCCACGGTACCCGCCTGCGCGAGGAAACCAATTGCTTCAAGATCGACGGCAAGACCATTTCCGAGGTCTGCGCCATGGAGATAAGCGAGCTCCACGAGTGGCTGGGAACCCTTCCCGGCAAGCTTTCCAAGAGGGCCGGGACCATCGCCCGGGACATCCTCAAGGAGCTGCGCGACCGTGTGTCCTTCCTGCTGGACGTGGGTCTGGAATATCTTACCCTGGACCGCGCCACGGCATCGCTTTCCGGCGGCGAGGGGCAGCGTATCAGGCTCGCTACCCAGATCGGCTCGAGGCTGGTGAATGTGATC